>CAMDFE010000008.1 GCA_945897395.1 Chryseobacterium gleum
CATGACTGAACTGGGTGAAGACCATCCAGAACTATTGAAAGAATACGGGAAAACGCGAAAGCCAAACGGCGATGCTATTTTGGAGTTAGCCCTTCGCAATTACATTGAGATGCGAGATTTAACAGCCGATAAAGATTTCCTTCTTCAGAAGAAAATTGAAGGTCGCTTTGCAACGAAGTATCCTGAAAAATGGATCCCACTTTATTCACAGGTTACATTCAGTCACATTCCTTATCACGAAGCACTGAGCAGTGGAATTCGTCAGAATGAAATCATGAAAGAAGTCATGAACAGACCAGACATTGAAGCCGTTTGGGACAGTGAAGAAATTGAAAACGAAATTCTAAAACGAATTTAAAACTGCATGCGCAATTGCATTGTGCAATCTGTTTTTCGAAATCCTTCAATGGCAGAATCTCCGGAAGAGATCTCATCTCTGTCGGTATACGTCCATTGCGCAATTCGAATCCATAAATCTATATTTCTTCGAATATCGAATTTGAAAATACCATAGATTCTCGCTCCCTTCCTGTAATACGCGGGAATGCTGTAACTGTATAGAACATCATTCTCGTAAGCATAAAGTCTAGCGTTCCAAGCGTCTGTTTGAAACAAGGCGTAACGGAAAGTTATCGTGCAGGGCACTCCCATTTTCTTCCAAATGACATCTTGAAAAACCAAGTATCCAGTTTCATTTGGAAGTCCTTCCTCATTGGTTTTTACAAATTCTATTCGACTGTGTAACTTCAAACTTTCAATCGGGCTGAAAATAAAATTCAATCGAATTTGTTGCGATAATTTATCGACTGGAAAATCAATTCGATTCAATATGTTTTGATCAATCGAAGTTCTGCGAATGCGCATGCGTGCATAGAATTCGTGTTTCTTGTCGGGTTTGTAATTGAACTGAATGACATTATCGCTGAAGCTAGAGGGAGCAGTAACTTGGTAACGCAACCAAGGATATTGAACTTCATCTGAGTATGCGTTAACACTAATCTTTTTTGAAAGCTGCGCTTGCACACTTACATACATTCCCCGCTCATTCGATGGAAAAACACTGTTTCCTTCAGCAATTACATTCGAGTAAACCGATTGAAAATCTTGATCGAAATTCCGAAATAACACCGTTGCTGAAACGCGCGAATGCAAAGCCGCAGTAAGTCCAGTAACGTATGCCCATGCATTATTCGAACTGCGAGAAACTTCTCCAAACAGCGAAACATTTTGCCACACACCTTCCGCATACATTCCAACAGCGCTCTGTGTTTTCCCAGCGAATTTTCCGTTCGTATACCAATCTGTTCGTGCTGCTATAGAATCACTCAAACTTCGCTTTAACGCGACAGTTCCGAGTTTCCACATTCCTTTTTGAACTTGAATATTTCCGCCTGAAACAATTTCAGTCAACATATTCTTCTTAGCAATTTCACTTTCCGTTCGGTGCAGACCTCCCAAAAGAATTGAGCTTATGGCCATGCCATCGTCAGTGAGAACAGTATCTGTGTTAAAGGTGGCGTCTAACTTTCTTCGAGAAGCGAACACTGTTGCGCTTAAAAATTTATTTCCAAGAGTAATCCCTGCTCCTCGAAAAAACGAGCTCTCGTTTACCGATGAATAAGGTTTCAATCCTTGTGCATTTCGTTTCACCTGCACACTGAACGAAGACTTCCCAAATGCCATGCTGTTCCAACAGGTTAGTCCTTGTCCAAACTGTACTTGGTAATCGCCAATAACCAGTTGCTTCAACGCTTTCGCTTCACGAATAAACAACGATGCACTTTTAAAATCGGGTCCATTCCTGAGCGGTTCTCCAATGTCATTTTCGAAGGTCATTCCAACCAAAATATTTCTTCGGTATTGAAAACGATAACGCAGGTATGAACCATATTCACTTCCTAAAAAATTCTTTTTTCCAGTGAGCGGATCTGGAATAAATCCCGCTTGCTCTTGCAGGGTTCGTTTCGAACGAAGCATAATGTCGTGTGTTCCTTCCTCTCGTAATCGTCGAAATGAAAAATCAGAAAATCCATCGTCTTCATTCACATATACAAACGGCTGTATCCACTGAATGGTGGGCAAATCCATTCCAACCACACTCTGCAATTCAAAGATGCTTTTCAATTTCCCATAGTCCTCCAAGTGTTTGAAGAGTGCATGTATTTGTGTGTCGCTGAGGACTAACAGCGATTGCAAGGAAAGCGCGTCGGCGGTGTTCAAATTAATCGGATGACGAGCGAAGTAAATCAAATCTTCGGTAAGGGACGAATAATCCACGTCACTACCCTCTTCCATAAAACTAGAAATGATTTCAATGCGCTGTTCAACCAGCGCGTTGCTTTCTTCCTGCGCGAAAAGAGCAATTCCTTTCCAACCGAAAAGAAAAAAAAGAAGCAATTTACTTTTCCATTCCATAGGTCAAAGAGATTTGAGGGGTTACACCCAGCTGCGGATGAACAACTGCAGCCGCATCGAAAGAGCAGTTACGTAATTTCGTTCCAACGCCCATAGACCATGTTTGCCAATATGTATTCATACCGAATCGCAGCGACAAGACTTCAACGGGAACATATTCCAATCCGAAACTGTAACTCAACGAAGCGTGAGCATTAGTTGTTGAAATCACTTGTGCTGACAGAGCCACTTGTTCTCCGAAAGAATAGGTTGTTCCAAGACGAAGTGTGGCGGGCAGTTCTTCACTATTCTTCAAAGCGCTCGCCGGAAGGTCAACCACCACTGCCCATTTCCAATCTTTTCGAACATCATAGGTTGCACCAATGTTTGTCCAGAATGTTTGTGCCTTTCCATATCCGTTAATAATTCGAGTGGAAGAATAACCAATACTCGCAGAAGCGCTGAATTTATTCGAAAGCGGAAGAGCATAACCCAGGTTCATGCGTTGACGATTAAATTCGGTATTCCCATAAGATCGGAATACCACCCCCATAACTCCTGCTCCTAAGTGCTGTAAAATGGACAGTCCTGCGTCTTTTATTTCAGAAATCCCAAAGGGAATTTGTCCATAAAACGCATAAGAACTCCCCTTGAATTGAGCAGAAGCGGACAAGTTGTTGAATCCTGAAAAAGCATCGGATTGTGTAATCGCACTTCCGCTAAGTGCGGCCATTCGTGCACCCGAGACATTTTGAGCAGAATTTTCACCAACGAATTGCAGTGAGAAAAATAGTAAAACAGCGAAATATTTCATCTTATTAAGTTAATCCAGAAGAGAAAAACTTTCATAATCCAAGAAGCATTGTATATTTGCACCGCAACATGCGCATGTGGCGTAATTGGTAGCCGCGCTAGACTTAGGATCTAGTGCCGTGAGGCGTGGGGGTTCGAGTCCCTCCATGCGCACTTGAAAAGCGGAGGTCAACCCTCCGCTTTTGTTTTTATCTTTGCACTCTATTTTCAAAACCTTCCATGGGCAAATACAGGGAAATAAAAGGAATATCGCTTCCACAAATAGCGAAAGACATACAAGCATACTGGCAAGCGGAAAACATATTTCAGCGCAGTATCACTGAACGCGAAGGCGGACAGCCATTCGTGTTTTTCGAAGGGCCACCTTCTGCGAACGGAATGCCCGGCATTCACCACGTGATGGCGCGTTCCATTAAAGATATCTTCTGTCGTTACCAAACCCTACTTGGAAGACAAGTCCACCGCAAAGCCGGCTGGGACACGCACGGACTTCCCATTGAATTAAGCGTTGAGAAAACACTAGGCATTACGAAAGAAGACATCGGCAAAACCATTTCGGTGGAGGAATACAACAACGCTTGCCGCAAGGAAGTGATGAAGTACACCGACCTCTGGGAAAAGTTAACCAAGGACATGGGCTACTGGGTCGACATGAACGATCCGTACGTTACCTATGACAACAAATACATTGAAACTGTTTGGTGGTTGATTCAGCAACTGAACAAAAAGAATCTCTTGTACAAGGGCTACACCATTCAACCGTATTCTCCAGCTGCTGGAACTGGTTTAAGTTCTCACGAATTAAATCAGCCCGGTTGTTACAAAGAAGTGAAAGACACCTCTGCCGTTGCGCAATTCAAATTGATTGATGCAAATGGTGCTTTAAATGTGAGAGCTGATCTTCCTGTTTATGTTTTAGCATGGACGACCACACCCTGGACGCTGCCTTCTAACGTGGCCTTGGCAGTTGGCGAAAAAATTAATTATTCTCTTGTTGAATCGCTCACTCCATTTGGAAATGACCGTGCTTATTTCATTGTTGCTTCTGCCCTTCGTGAAAAATATTTTCCCGAAGCGAACGGAGAAAACTTTGAAGAATTCAATGTAGGAGACAAGAAAATTCCGAACAGAACAATTTCGGAAATTTCAGGAAAAGAACTTTTGGATCTTCATTACGAGCAATTGCTTCCTTTCGTACAACCGAATGATGGCGATGCTTTCAAGATCATTGCAGGAGATTTCGTTACCACGGAAGATGGAACGGGTATTGTTCATATTGCACCAAGCTTCGGAGCTGATGACTTCCGCATAGCGAAACAAAACGGCATGGGCAATCTTACACTTGTCGATCGCAGAGGACGCTTCCTTCCAGAAATACAAGATGGAAAATTTCTTTTTGGGGAAGAGTTCGTGAAAGAGGCGTATTACTCTGATGAAGAAAAAGCCGTTGAGTTAGCGAAACAAAAAGCAAGCTTAGGTGGAATCATTAAAGACACCGACAAGCTTCAGTACTTAAGCGTTGACGATCGAATTGTTTTGAAACTTCAAACCGAAGGGAAATTATTCAAGAAGGAAAAATACGCGCACAACTACCCGCATTGCTGGAGAACAGATAAACCTATTCTCTATTATCCATTGGATTCTTGGTTCATTAAGGTTCCTGAAAAACGCAATCGTTTGGTGGAATTGAACAACACCATTCAATGGAAACCAGAATCTACTGGCACTGGAAGATTTGGCAATTGGTTGGAAAATGCAAACGACTGGAACCTTTCACGCAGTCGCTTTTGGGGAATTCCACTTCCTATCTGGCGCACCGAAGACGGAACTGAGTCGATCTGCATTGGCTCTGTTGAAGAACTTCAAACAGAAATAAAGAAAAGTGTTGCAGCAGGTATTTCAGAAACGAATCAACTAGAAAACTTCCAACCGAACGATCATTCGGTTGAGAATTACAACTTGTTCGATTTACACAAACCGTACGTAGATAAAATAGTCTTGATTAGCCCTAGCGGGAAACCGATGCACCGTGAAGCGGATTTGATAGACGTCTGGTTCGACAGTGGAGCTATGCCATATGCGCAGTGGCACTACCCTTTCGAGAACAAAGAAAAAATAGACAACAACCTTTCCTTCCCTGCAGACTTTATTGCAGAAGGAGTGGATCAGACAAGAGGATGGTTTTACACCTTGCATGCCATTGCAACGTTGTGTTTCGATTCTGTTGCTTATAAAAATGTTATTTCAAACGGACTTGTTTTAGACAAGAACGGAAACAAGATGTCTAAGCGTTTAGGCAATGCAGTTGATCCGTTTGAAACCCTTGGAAAATACGGTCCAGATGCAACGCGTTGGTATATGATTACCAATTCAGATCCGTGGGACAATTTGAAATTCGATACGGAAGGAATTGCTGAAGTTCAACGGACGTTCTTCGGAACGCTTTCGAATACGTATTCTTTCTTCGCGCTGTACGCGAACATCGATGGATATGAAGCTTCTTCGAATGATCCTGCTGTTGAAGATCGCTCTGAATTAGATAAATGGATTTTAAGTAAATTGAATGCCCTTACTCTCGAGGTTCAAAAAAATCTCGATGCATTTGATCCCACTCCAGCAGCCCGCGCTATAGAGTCGTTTGTAAACGATCATCTTTCCAACTGGTATGTTCGTTTGGCGCGTAAAAGATTCTGGCACGGTGAAATGACCGATGATAAGCGTGCAGCCTATGCTACCCTTCACGCTTGCTTGAAGCAAGTAGCTCAGCTCATGAGTCCATTTGCTCCGTTCTATTCAGATTGGTTGTTCCAAAGCTTGAACAGCAACAACGAGTCGGTGCATTTATCTCGATTAGAAAACGGAAGTTTCAGAGATGAAAATCTTGAAGCACGCATGGATCTTGCACAACGCATTTCAAGCATGGCGCTTTCCATTCGCAAAAAAGAAAACATCAAGGTTCGTCAGACCCTTGCCGAAATACGTATTCCCGTTCTAGATGAAACAACACAATCTCGCATTGAAAGTGTTGCAGATCTTATTTGCAGCGAAGTAAATGTGAAAGCAGTGAGATGTGTCGATGAGCAGACAACCAAAATTGTGAAGGATCTTAAATTGAATTTCAAAACACTTGGAAAAAAGTGCGGGAAATTCATGAAGGAAATCCAACAATTCGCCCTGGACAATGCGCAAGAAATAATTTTATCCATTGAAAAAACAGGCGAATACTTGTGGACGAAAGAGGGTATTCTCCTTCAAACCGAAGACGTAGAAATTATTCCAGTTGACATTCCCGGATGGAAAGTAGCGAACCAAGGCCCTCTAACGGTTGCCTTAGATGTTACCATAACCCCTGAACTGAAGGAGGAGGGCTATGCTCGTGAACTCGTGAACCGCATACAAAACCTGAGAAAAGAAACTAATTTCGAGGTTACAGATAAAATAATTGTTAAAGTTTCAGGAGAAAACTACCTGAATGATGTTTTGAAAAACAATTCTGAATATATTAGCAGTCAAGTACTTGCTTCTTCGCTTGAGTTTGTTCCAGAAATGGAGGGGGGTGTCGCGGTTGAATGGGAAGGTGAAGAAGTGGTACGTTTACAATTAACCAAAAACCTATAAAACCCATGGCCAAAAAATCTACCCCTGCCAAAAAAGTTGTTGCGAAAAAATCTGCCCCTGCAAAGAAGGCTGCTCCAGCGAAAAAGATAGTTGCTAAAAAAGCCACTCCTGCCAAGAAAGTAGCGCCTGCAAAGAAAGCTGCTCCTGCTAAGAAAGTAGCGCCTGCAAAGAAAGCTGCTCCTGCGAAGAAAGTAGTTGCGCCTGTGAAGAAAGCTGCTCCTGCGAAGAAAGTAGTTGCACCAGTGAAGAAAGCTGCTCCTGCGAAGAAAGTAGTTGCACCAGTAAAGAAAGCAGCTCCTGCGAAGAAAGTAGTTGCACCAGTAAAGAAAGCAGCGCCAGCGAAAAAAGTAGTTGCGAAAAAGGCAGTGCCTGCAAAGAAAGCAGCGCCTGCGAAGAAGGTCGCTGCGCCTGTGAAGAAAGTCGTTGCGCCAGTAAAGAAAGTAGAAGTAAAGAAAGTTAAACCAGCTCCAGCAGTTACCGCTAAACCAGCGGCCGTGAAGAAACCCGAGGCAAAGATTACTGCTCACGTTTATAAACCTGCTCCAGAGATTAAAAAAGAACCAGTGAAGATGCCAGCAGAACCAGTTAAAGGATTACGTTATTCAGACAGTGATTTGAAAGAATTCCAAGTGTTAATCAAAGAGAAATTAGAACAATCGCGTTCAGATTTCGAAGAGTTAAAAGAGTCTCTTTCAAGAGAAGGAGACAATAGCACCGACGATACCTCCCCTACATTTAAAATGATGGAAGACGGAAGCGACACTAACAGTCGCGAAGAAGTGGCTCAATTGGCTTCACGTCAAGAAAAATTCATTAAGAACCTCGAAAACGCTCTTCTCCGTATCATGAACAAAACATACGGTGTTTGTCGTGTTACAGGACAGCTTATTCCTAAAGAACGCCTGCGTTTAGTGCCTCATGCTACCCTTAGCATTGAAGCGAAGAACATGCAGTAAGATCTCGTATAGTGAGAAAAGTACTCTTAACTATTTTAAGCGTTGTTGCGCTTGATCAAATTTTAAAAATATGGATAAAGCTCACTTTTCTCTACGGAGAAAATTTAGAGCTTATTTCCGGTTGGCTCGATTTACAATTCGTTGAAAATCCGGGTATGGCTTTCGGGTGGATGTTCCCTGGAACTTCCGGAAAATTAGCACTGAGCATTTTCCGAATCATTGTTGTTACGGCAATAATCATCTACATCTACAAGCTTACAAAAAAGAAAACCCACCAAGGGTATATGTTTTGTTTGGCACTCATCGTAGCCGGAGCGTTGGGGAACATCATTGACAGCGCTGTTTATGGAATGAGCTTCGACAAAGGTTCAACCTTCGATCCGCATTTCCAAGATTATACGGCGTATTCAGATACTGCAGCATTTTCTTCGGAAGGTTATGCTCCATTTCTAATGGGAAATGTGGTAGACATGATTCACATTACTAAAGAATTCGATTTTCCAACGTGGTCACCTATTCATGCAGGAGAAAGAGCTGAAATCTTCCCTCCTATTTTCAACATTGCCGATGCCTCTATTTCGGTTGGAATCATTCTCATATTACTCTTTCAAAGACGTTTTTTCAAGGAAGAAGAAGAAGAAGTAATTGTTGAAGAAGCCGTCACTGAACTCGATCCTTCCACATGAAATTGAATCTTTCCATTTCTGATCTGACCCAAATTGTTAAGGGTGAAATCTCAGAAGGGAACTGCACGAGTTTTATTCATTTCATTTGCACCGATACGCGTCACACCGTAGACACGGAACACACCTTATTCATTCCACTTATTGGTGAACATTTCAATGGTCATACATTTGTTGAAAGTGCCTATAATAAGGGAATTCGAACTTTTATTGTTTCGGAACATGTGAGTCTATCAGATGATTGCATTGTGATTCATGTTGAAAACACGACCGAAGCCTTTCAAAAAATTGCTGCCCATCACCGTAAGCAATTCAACATCCCAGTAATCGGAATTACCGGAAGCAATGGAAAAACGATTGTGAAGGAATGGATCAATCAATTGCTTGCCGATGATTACTGCATTGTAAGAAGTCCGAAAAGTTTCAATTCACAAATTGGCGTTTCACTTGCCGTTCTTCAACTTGAACCCATACACAATTTGGGGATATTCGAGGCGGGAATTTCTCTTCCGGGAGAAATGAATGCGCTTCAGCGTATCATTCAACCCACAACAGGTGTCTTCACATTTTTAGGAAGCGCCCATGCTGAAAATTTTTTATCTCCATCAGAATTACTTCATGAAAAAATGATCCTGTTCGGTTCCTGCGAAACACTCGTTGCCCCTTCAAACCTTGAATTAAATTTTAGTGGGAATATCATTCGAGTTGGAAATCAAGCACAAGACGATTTTTCCATTCGAGAAATAAAATCTTCTTCAACACACTCCATTATTTCATTCAATTGGAAAGGAGAATTGTCTTCAGCAGAGATTCCGTTTGTTGATACTATATCCATCGGTAATTTCGCGCTGGCCGCTGCCGCAGCTCTGCACCATGGACTTTCATTGACTCAGTTGTCAGAGAAAGCGCCACAGCTGATGGCCGTTGAAATGCGCATGCAACAATTGAAAGGAATTGGCGGAATGCAATTGCTGAACGACAGTTACAGCAACGATCTTACCTCCTTGAAACTTGCGCTTCAGCATTTCAACTTGAACATTCAAGCAAAAAAACGAAGTGTCATCATCTCCGATATTTTACAAAGCGGAATGAATGACGAAATCTGGACCTCACGTGTTGTAGAACTCATGAATGAATTTCATATCGACAACATTTTTGCTGTCGGTGAAATTTTCCTTCAACATAAAAATAAATTACCAAAAAATTTCTCTTGCTTTCAAAGCACCGAAGGATTTCTTGAATTTCTAATTTCTAATAAAATCACTTCGAACGCCTTGCTTATTAAAGGTGCTAGGAAATTTCATTTCGAAAAAATAGTCAACGCCTTGCAAGAGCAGCACCAAGAAACCATTTTCGAGGTGAACATGCATGCGCTGGCCAACAACTATTATTATTTCCGTTCATTACTGAATCCCAATGTAAAACTCATGGGAATGGTTAAAGCGAATGGATACGGAATTGGTGCTGTAGAGGTCGCTGTGTGCCTCGCCAATTGCGGCATTGATGCACTCGCGGTTGCATACACAGATGAAGGAGTGCAATTGCGTGAAGCTGGAATTTCGCTTCCCATTTTAGTGCTTGAGCCGAACGTTACAGACTTCGCTCCTTTGTTCAAACATCGACTTGAGCCTGAATTGTTTTCCATACGTTCGTTGAAAGCCTTCATACAAGCAGCGAAAGAGTTCAATGCGGAAAAAACATTCAAGGCACATTTGAAACTCGATACGGGCATGAACCGTCTCGGATTCAAACCCAATGAAACATCTGAATTACTCGAATTACTGAAAGAAAATTCAAACGCTGAAATAACTAGCATCTTCACGCACTTTGCTGCTTCGGAAGATGAAACACACGACGTCTTCACACAAAATCAAATCAACGATTTTGAAAATCGTTGTGCGCAGATTTCAGCAGTGCTAGGCTATTCTTCAACACTTCACGCCGCGAATACCGGCGGAATTCAGCGATGGAAGAACGCACAGTTCGATATGGTGCGCCTTGGAATTGGACTCTATGGTGTTTCAGCATTTGAAGATGAACAGAAAATGTTGCGCAACGTAGGAAGCCTAAAGACACGTATTGTTCAAATTAAAACCGTCCTTCCGAATGACAGTGTGGGTTACGGAAGAACATTTACTTCGAACCAAGAAATGAAAATAGCCGTTCTACCCATTGGCTACGCAGACGGCTTCCGAAGATCGCTTTCCAACGGAAACGGAAAAGTGTTTATCCATGGAAAAGCCTGTCCGGTCGTGGGTCGCGTGTGCATGGATGTATGCATGGTTGAGGTTACACATCTTGGCGTTCAGGAGGGTGACGAGGCTATTATTTTCAACGAAGACCACTCCATTATTGACTTCGCAAACGACTGCGAAACGATAGCCTACGAGGTGCTCACGAGTATTCCCCAACGCGTAAAGCGTATAATTGTAAACGAGGCATAAACTTCGTTGGGAAAAATGTCATTTCTGTGAACGTGTAAGGTGCATTCATTCCGATATTTACAGAATATCGAATCTATTATGATGCACAAAAATTATTTTCAAAAATCAATTTTGACCTTTCTAAGCTTAATCGCTTTTTCATTTCTTTCATTCGGACAAGCTGCCAGAATGAATAACGAATTCATCCTTCAACTTAAAAAAGGATTTTCTCCTGCCCAAGCAGAACAAGAATTGACTCTCCATTTCGGAATTCTTCCTGAAATTAAAGTGAGCTACGAAGTCAGCGATATCATGCGCGCGTGGTTGTTTACCTTCAATGAAGAATTGGTTTCGCTCAATGAAATCATTCGCTACGCTCCAACTTGCTCAAGTATTCAATTGGCTCAAGCCAATCACAAACTTGCGGAACGCATTGTTCCGAATGATCCTTCATACGGCCAACAATGGTTTCACGACGACGCTTCAGACAACGACATTGACACGCCAGAAGCGTGGGACATTACTACCGGCGGATTAACAGCCTTCGGAGATGAGATCGTTGTTTGTGTAGTTGAAGGTGGTGGTGCGAAATGGGATCAAGCAGACATCATAGAAAACCACTGGACCAATACCAATGAGATAGACGGAAATGGAATTGACGATGATAACAACGGTTACATCGATGACATTGACGGATGGAACATGTCTGCAAACAGCGATGCTGTAGCAGCCGGAAATCATGGCACCCAAGTGAGCAGTATGATTGGTGCGAAAGGTGATAACGGCATTGGAATTACCGGTGTGAACTGGAATGTGAAAATTATGCAAGTCGATATGGGCGGAATCTCTGAAGCCAATGTCATTGCAGCCTACACCTATCCGCTTAAAATGCGTCGCTTGTACAATGAAACAAGCGGAGCACAAGGCGCATTTGTTGTCGCTACCAATAGCAGTTGGGGAACCGACAACGGACAACCTT
Organism: Chryseobacterium gleum; assembly: GCA_945897395.1. GTDB lineage: Bacteria > Bacteroidota > Bacteroidia > Flavobacteriales_D > Sanyastnellaceae > CAIZGX01. Next base: position 11,867 of record CAMDFE010000008.1, read on the forward strand.
CGCAAGCGCCACTTTGGTGCGCCATGTATGACACGTTGGGTGTTGCCGGAATTCTTTCGTGTGGTTCTACCGCGAATAACAACGTAAACATTGATGTTGTTGGTGATCTTCCAACAGCATGTCCGAGCGAATATATGGTTGCAGTAACTGCTACAAACAGTTCTGACGTTCGTACATTCAGTGGTTATGGCCTTACAACGATTGATTTGGGTGCTCCAGGAGAAGCAGTTTATTTAGCCGGAAACACAAACTACGGAAACACATCAGGAACTTCCTTTGCGGGGCCATGTGTAGCCGGTGCAATAGCACTCTTGTATTCTGCCCCCTGCACTTCGCTCATGTCCATTGTGAATGCAAATCCAATAACAGGGGCCCAACTGATCCGCGATTATATTTTCAACGGGGTTGACGTAGTACCCAACCTTCAACCCGAAATGGTAACGGGCGGACGATTGAATGTGAAAAACAGTCTCGATTTATTGTTGAGTGAATGTTCAGGCGGAGGTTGCGTCGCGCCTTTTGCAATTGGTGCCATGCAAATTCCAAACATGTTAGATTATAGCGTTTTTTGGAACAGCACGCCTGACGTAACCACCTTTGCTTGCCAATATCAATTGCAGGGTTCGGGTACCTGGACACTTATCGAAAATATAAACGCAAACAGTGTTGAGCTCAATGGACTGCTTGCTTGTTCAACATACGAAATTCAATTAGCATCTTTGTGTAACGACACTTTGGGTGAATGGACAAATTCATTCTTACTTACCACCGAAGGATGTTGCGTCAACCCGAACGAATATTCGGTTCCGAATGCGCAAGGTGCCACAACAGCGACTGTTGCATGGAATGATATCTTTGCATCAGATGGTTACAGTATTCAATTAACGGGTCCAAACGGAACCGAGATTATTCAATCGCTTCAGCCAAACATTACATTCTTTAACCTAGATTCGTGCACCACCTATACCATTCAAGTTGCATCAATCTGCATCAATCCAGAAAACCCTTTCACTCCGTTTGAATTCTCTACGACGGGTTGTGGTTCATGCACAGACCTTGTTTATTGCGATGCAAACGGTGGAGATATAAGCGATGAATACATTGATGCGGTTGCAGTTGGATCATTCACAAACACCAGCACAACGAATGCGATTTATACCGACTATACAAATTTGAGCACCCTTACACTTGCTGCTGGAAGTTCATATCCTGTTACACTTACACCAGGTTTTTCGGCGGGTTCATACAGTGAATATTTCAAAATTTGGATCGACTACAATGCCAATGGAACTTTCGATGAACCCCAGGAACTGGCATTCGATGCAGGAAGCGGATCACAAAATACAGTAACTGGAACGATTACCGTTCCTGCGGCCTCCGCTCTTGCTGCAGGAAGCACGCGCATGCGTGTTGGAATGGCTTATGTCGGAAACTTTGGGACGGGAACACCTCCAACATCATGCGGAACATATGACTACGGTGAAGTGGAAGACTACTGCGTAAACTTGCAATTGGCAGATGGCGTTCAAACCATTGAAAACAATTTCAACTTCAACGTATTTCCAAATCCAGCCAATGAAACGGTGTTCTTCACCCTTCCATCTAACATTCAAAAATTCCAATTGAAAGTATATTCGAGCGAGGGAAAATGCGTGAAACAAATCACGACTGATTCACGTTCTTTCTCGGTAAACGAATTGGCTGCAGGATGGTACGTTTTCGAAGTGCTTTCGGATAACGGAATTGCTAGAACAAAAATTTGTGTTGAGTAAGTAAACTAAATGACAACATAGATTGTCTTATGTAAAATGAATCGCAAACTCCTACTCACATTGTGCATTTGGATCACAGCTGTCGCGGCTTGGGCTACTCACAATCGTGCGGGAGAAATCGTTTACGAGCATGTAAGTGGCTACACCTACAAAGTAACCATTAACACAATTACAAAGGCTAGCTCATTCGCAGCTGACCGTCCGTTTTTAAAAATTAGATGGGGCGACGAACCTTCAGGTACCTCGGAAAATCAGCTCGACAGTCTCGAACGCTCTCAATCAGTGATTTTAAGTTCGGGCGATGCCAAGAGAAATCAATATGTTGGATACCACACCTATGCTGGTCCAGGAGTATACTACCTCATAGTTGAAGATCCGAACCGTAACGATGGCGTTATTAATATTTTGAATTCGGTGAATCAAGTCTTCACTATACAAACCATGCTCGTCATCTCACCGGCAACCGGACACAACAATTCAGTTCAGCTATTGAAATTGCCCATTGAGGATGCTTGTCTCAATCAACCCTGGATTCACAATCCCGTTGCGTTCGATCCGGATGGAGATTCCTTGGTATACTCGCTCGTGCCATGCATGGGTGCAGATGCGATAGCTCTGGCCGGCTGGTTACTACCGGACGCCAGTACTGTTAACGGTTCTGATGTTTTCAGTATTGATTCTCAAACAGGTGATGTTACGTGGGTTGTTCCGCCATTAGCAGGTGAATTCAATATTGCAATTAAAATTGAAGAATTTCGAGATGGATTATTAGTCGGGTATGTCATTCGCGACATGCAAATTACTGTTATAACCTGCAACAATCAGCCTCCTGTTATCGCTCCGCTTC
>CAMDFE010000009.1 GCA_945897395.1 Chryseobacterium gleum
GAAACATGTGGCAACACATGAACAGAACCCGGCTTACGCTCACGGTCTTTTACTTTTTTTCTTGAAGTTGAATGCGCTCTTCTGGCGTATTCGCATTGACTAAAAACTTTGAATCTTTAACAGGAAGAATTTCAACGGTCCGATTGAAAAGCATCTTCCGCGGACAACTCTTTCCATTTACCCAAACTTTCATTAATGCCGAAAAAGATTTCGGTTCGTAGATGGAACACAAAGGCTCTGGCCCTCCATCCATGGGCGATTCATAACAAGTGGCAAAGGCTTTCGGATTTCTATTCTTCAACAAAAATTCAAGTTGTTCGTTTTGCAAATTCGGAAGATCACACGCCACGACTAAAAATGCTGTTTGCGGCAACGTTCGCATGGCCGATGCAATTCCACCTAACGGACCAGCACCTTGAATTTCATCGGCAAAAAATGGACGATTCAAAAACGAATAGTTTTCTTTCTGTTCTTCCCGAACGGAAAGGAAAACTTCCAACCCCAACTCTTCCAACAATAAAAGCAAATGTTCTGCTTGTGTTTTCTCGTGGTACTGAATGAGCCCTTTCTCTTCGCCCATGCGACTGCTCTTTCCACCCAATAAAATCAATGCTTTCAGAGGAGCCTCTTCAAAAAATGTTGAAACAAATTCAAGCACTTCTTCCTTCATCATAAAAATTTTTGTTTCGGGTTGAAGTAAGAGTTGAACAAAAGCAGGTACCTCTGTCATTCCTTGCGGAAGGACAATGGCTAAAACATTCGTCAATTCAGCGCTTCTCTTGATGAGACTCTTCTCTTTTTCAAGATTTACAAAAATGATTTGGTTGGAAGCCGCATGGTGATTTCCATTCACTAAGGCGCCGTCGAATTCCTGAAGAACCGTTTGGTCAAGTCCCGTTTCTTCTTGAAGAAGAAAATGATTTTCGTGTGTGGTAATTCCGAAAGAAGAATCGGAATTTCCTTCAGCGTGAGAAGCATCTACATAAGCCAAACGCTGATTCACTTCCAACTGAAAATAATTTACCCACTTTTTTATCTCTTCGCAGGTGGTGCCATATAGCGCCAACTCGCGTGAATGCCAATTTGCCTTGGATTGAAGGTTCATTTCTCTGCGATGTATGTCGATTTACCTCCAGACTTTTCCAACAACTTCACTCCTCCTATTTCCATGTCGAAGCTCATGGCCTTGCACATGTCGTATATCGTCAGCGCCGCAACAGACGCGCCTGTGAGCGCTTCCATTTCAACACCTGTCTTACCGAATGTTTTCACGGTGCACAAAACACGAGCACCAGTTTCTGTCTTTTCAATTTGCACTTCAATACCTGTAATGGCCAGCGGATGACACAAGGGAATTAAACTCGACGTTTGCTTCACCCCTTGAATACCTGCAATGCGGGATGTTTGAAACACAGGACCTTTGGGCGATTGGTATTCGTTGTTTTGAAACAACTGATTCAGGTTGTCAGGAAAGACTATCTCTGCAACAGCCGTGGCTTGGCGCAGGGAATCGTTCTTTTCAGAAACGTCGACCATAGCCGCATTTCCCTTTTCATTCACATGTGATAATTTTTCCATCGTTTCAAATTTATGGAAGGAATTCAATTAAATATTCTTTTTAACCTGTAAGACAACCTTTTCCCCATTAAAAGGGTTTTATATTCGTAGATAGAAATCATGCGACACACAGCAATTTTGAAATTAACGTCCTCCTTGCTAAAATCCTTTTTTAGCTTGCTGTGCGTTTTCATTTCTTTTGAGAGTTTTGCCTCGCACTTAATTGGCGGGGAAGTCTATTACACGCACACTTCAGGAAATAATTACACGATAACGTTGAAAATTTTCCGTGATTGCGGTCCTGCCAATGTAAACGGAACGGGATTCGACGACGCTGTTTCAATCGGCATCTTCACCAGCAACAACAACCTGTACACCGATCTTTCTATTAATTTAATTAGCACGAACGTCACCACCATTCCAATAACGCTAAACAACCCGTGCTTTGTTCTTCCTCCAGACATCTGCGTAGAACAAGCTGTTTATACAGGAAGTGTGAATCTTCCTCCAACACCTGGAGGATATAACATTGTTCACCAGCGTTGTTGCTTTCAGCCCAGTATTGACAATTTAATTTCTCCCCAATCGCAAGGAGTTTCCTATGTGGCGCATGTGCCTGGTACAAGCGAGCTTGCCGTTGGTTACAACTCAAGTCCACGATTTACAAACTTCCCTCCACCTGCCTTATGCAAAGACGCTTCGTTTACGTTTGATCATTCAGCGGTTGATCCAGATGGAGATGTCATTGTGTATTCGTTTTGCGCGCCCTACTTATTCGCAGATCAGTTCAATCCCATGCCTACTCCACCAGACGATCCTCCGTATGCCAATTTAACCTACGGGCCCGGATTCTCTCCAACATATCCGATTACAAGTAATCCAGTGATGGGCATTAACCCAACTACTGGATTAATCAGCGGAACCGCCACTCAAGTCGGGCAATACACGATTACGGTTTGTGCTGAAGAATATAGAAATGGTGTTTATATTTCAACCACTCGAAGAACGTTTCAGTTTAATGTGACCCTTTGCGATCAATCAATTATAGCGAGTATTCCCGTACAATCATCAGTGTGCAATGGCCTTGATATTAGCTTAACCAATCAGAGTGTTAATTCCACTTTTTGGTCATGGGATTTCGGGGTTCCGTTCGACAATACGGATGTGAGCACAGCGCAAAACCCAACCTATACCTACCCTGCTCCAGGAACCTACACCATTACGCTCATCGCGAATCCAGGATGGTCATGTTCCGATACCGCAATTGAAACCTACACTGTTTTTCCCGACATAGATCCAATTATTACTGTTGAAGATTATTTGTGTGTGAATAATCTCGACACATACGATTTTATGGGATCCGCGACCTTTGCCGCAAACAACGGAACGCTGCTTTGGAACTTCGGGACAAGCTCCTCACCTTCCTCTTCGAATGTGGTTCATCCGCAAGGAATTATTTTCGATTCGAACGAAGTGGTTCATTCCGTAACTCTTATCGCCACTGCAAGTAACGGCTGTTCACAAGACACAACGATTACTATTTTGAATCCGCCCGATCCGGTGGCAAACATTCCGAATCAATCTACTTTTTGCGGCGGATTAACTTATACTTTTTTAAACGATTCACAAAACGCAACCGAATATTGGTGGGAGTTCAATACCGTTTTCAACGGTGATTACTCTGATGATTTCGAACCTGTATTTTCATTTCCCAACACTGGAAATTACACCATTCAGTTAGTTGCATCCTCGCCTTTCAATTGTCCAGACACCACAACGACTTCCATCGAAATTCAAGGGGATTTAACCCCTTCTTTCCCAGCGCAAAGTTCGCAGTGCCTTTCCACCAACAGCTTCGACTTTCAAGCTCTCGGGGCAAACACCAATTTCGCGACATACGTTTGGGATTTCGGAAGTCCAGAAATTCCAAATTCAACACTGGCGAATCCGCAGAACATTCAATACACGCAAGAAGGGACGTATACTGTCACTTTAACAATAACTGATACTGGGTGCACGGAATCATACATCGATGATGTTTGGGTTCCCATTGACCCTTCGTTAGCCCCTTCTATTTTTCCAGCCGCTGGATGCCCTCCTGTTTTCGGCACGTTCAACGCCGTTGCACAAAGCAACACGCAATTGTTTTACGAATGGGATTTCGGTGATGGAACGGGTAGTTTTCAACCTGAAAATTTACACATCTACAACACTCCTGGCAGCTACGATGTGTCTCTCATGGTTTATACTGTTTCGGGTTGCATTGATACGCTTTATCAGAGTTTGAATAATGTTATTACAGTTTATCCCGTGCCCAATGCAGCTTTCTCTATTACTCCACAAACCGTTGACATCTTAAGTCCGAATACCACCATAACAGATTTGTCCACTGGAGGAATCAACTGCGTATATTCCATGTCTGACGGCGGAATCAGCAACGACTGCAACTTCCCTTACGAGTGGACTGAAGCAGGAATTCAAACCATTACGCAAACGGTTACGAATGAATACGGATGCATTGATCAATCAACAGGAGAAGTGATTGTAAGCGGATTTTTATTCTACGCTCCGAATAGTTTTTCTCCGAATAACGACGGCATTAATGATGAGTGGATTCCAGAATCAACAGGAACGACAAGCTACAATTTAGAAATCTACGACCGTTGGGGACAAATCATTTTCCAAACGAATAATCCCAAAGAAGCCTGGACGGGCAATGTTTTAAACGGTGAATATTTCGCGGAGAACGGTGTGTACAATTATCAAATTCGAATGAAGGATTTGATTGAATTACCGCATGAATTTAAAGGGCACATTGTGCTTTTTAGATAGTCTGAAAAAAGGTAAGAGAAGTTAAGAAAGGGGCAGAAAGGGGCAGAAAAGAGAAGAAAGGTGTAACGCACTTGTGCATTCAACACCACACAATTCACAACCGCAAACAAAAGGAAAAGTAGCTTCTTCATTTCAACATATTTCGACAAATATAAGTGCGTCCGAACTTTAAGATTAACTTTGCAACCTCATTTGCAGAATACCATGTTTGAAAATTTATCCGATAAGTTAGAACGAGCGCTGAAAGTCTTAAAAGGACACGGCCAAATTACAGAAGTGAACGTTTCTGAAACGTTGAAGGAAGTTCGTCGTGCGTTATTAGACTCTGACGTTAGTTACAAGACCGCAAAAGAATTTGCAGATCGTGTTAAAGAGAAGGCACTTGGACAAAAAGTTTTAACTGCTATTAGCCCTGGACAATTGTTGGTGAAGATTACCCAAGAAGAGTTGAAAGACCTAATGGGCGGCGAACACAGCGAGCTGAACTTCCAAGGAAATCCGGGTATTATCTTAATGAGCGGTTTACAAGGTTCAGGTAAAACAACGTTTTCCGGAAAGCTTGCGAATTACTTAAAAACAAAAAAAGGAAAGAATCCTCTTTTGGTAGCGTGTGATATTTATCGTCCAGCTGCCATTAACCAATTGCACATCGTTGGAGATAGCATTGGAGTTGCAGTATATAGCGAACCCGAAAACAAAGACGCTGTTTCAATTGCGAAAAACGCTTTGGCGTTCGCGAAGCAAAACGGATATAACGTTGTCATTGTCGATACTGCTGGCCGCTTGGCTGTAGACGAGCAGATGATGACAGAAATCGCTGCGGTGAAGGAAGCTCTTCAACCGACAGAGACGTTGTTCGTGGTAGATGCCATGACCGGTCAAGATGCTGTGAATACCGCGAAAGCGTTTCATGATAAATTGAATTTCGATGGTGTCATTCTTACCAAGTTAGACGGCGACACCCGTGGTGGAGCTGCGCTGAGCATTAAGAGTGAAGTTAACAAGCCCATTAAGTTTGTTGGTACTGGAGAGAAGATGGACGCGATTGATGTGTTCTACCCAGAGCGCATGGCTAGCCGTATTCTTGGAATGGGCGACGTTATTTCTTTGGTTGAAAAGGCACAAGAGCAATTCGACGAAGAACAAGCGAAGCGTCTTGAGAAGCGCATTAAGAAAGACCAATTCGATTTCAATGACTTCCTAGAACAAATAGGACAGATTAAGAAAATGGGAAGCATGAAAGACCTGATGGGTATGCTGCCTGGAATGGGTCAATTGAAAAATGTAGATGTAAATGACGACGCGTTCAAATATGTTGAAGCCATTATTCACAGCATGACTCCAAAGGAGCGCTCGAACCCTAGCTTAATTAACCCTTCACGTAAAGCCCGCATTGCCAAAGGATGTGGACGTCCGCTTGAAGATGTGAACAAATTAATGAAGCAGTTCGATCAGACGCGTCAGATGATGAAGATGTTCACCAACAAGAGCCAAATGGCTGCTATGATGAAGCAAGCAAATCAAATGAAAGGACTTAAAAGATAATGGAAGCTATTGCAGGAACTCAATTCACATTTCCGAACCAAACTAACTTTTACAAAGGCAAGGTTCGCGACGTATACAGCATTGGTGACGATCTTTTGGTGATGATCGCTTCAGACCGAATCTCTGCATTCGACGTGGTTTTGCCACGAGCCATTCCCTTCAAAGGACAAGTCTTGAATCAGATTGCAGAACGCATGTTGAATGAAACCGCAGATATTGTTCCCAACTGGAAATTGGCTTCGCCCGATCCGAATGTTACCGTGGGAACACGCTGCGAACCGTTCGCTGTGGAAATGGTTATTCGCGGATATTTAACCGGACATGCCTGGAGAACCTACAGCAGTGGACTTCGCATGTTGTGCGGTGTTGCGCTTCCTGAAGGACTTAAAGAACACGACAAGCTTCCTTCACCCATCATTACTCCCTCGACCAAAGCTACTGAAGGTCACGACGAAGACATTAGTCGCGAAGAAATCATAGCACAAGGAATCGTGTCTGCTGAAGACTACGCCATTCTTGAAAAATACACCCACGCCCTTTACGAGCGTGGAACCGAATTGGCGTTCAAACGCGGATTAATCCTCGTTGATACGAAATACGAATTCGGAATGCACGAAGGCGAAGTGGTGCTTATGGACGAGATTCACACACCCGACTCATCTCGCTATTTTTATGCTGAAGGCTACGCCGAGCGTCAAGCTGCCGGCGAAAAGCAACGTCAACTTTCCAAAGAGTTCGTCCGCGAATGGTTAATTAGCGAAGGATTCATGGGCAAGGAAGGACAAGAAGTTCCTGCGATGTCAGACGCATGGCTCGAAGAAATAAGCAATCGATACATTGAACTTTTTGAAAAGGTTACCGGAGAATCGTTCATAAAGCAAGATTATTCGAACGTCGAGAACCGCGTGGAAGGCAATGTTATCAAGGCATTGCGTACCCTTCAACCCTGATTTTTTTCAGTTCATATCTTACTGAAATAGAGAAGTCGTTTTTTGGAGAAACACTTATCTTTGGATTCGTATTTTCAAACGAAATCGATGGACGATAATACCTATCTCGGCAATGCCGATGTGAACACGATTGAAGCGCTGTATAACCAATACCAGCAAGATCCCTCATCTCTAGATATTTCTTGGAGACGTTTTTTTGAAGGATTCGAATTTCAACATTCCCTATTCCCTGTGCTCTCTAGAGACACTGCATCTATTGGCGACGATGGCATGCACAAGGAATTCAAGGTCATAAACCTCATTAACGCATACCGCCTGCGCGGTCACCTTTTCACCCACACCAATCCGGTGCGTGAGCGAAGAAAATATTCTCCGAACCTCGAGATTGAAAACTTCGGACTAACCAAAGCCGATCTTGAATCTGTCTTTCATGCTGGTGTTGAAGTGGGGTTGGGCGACGTTAAATTGAAAGACATTATCGCGCATTTACAGTCTTGCTACTGCGAAAGCATTGGCGCAGAGTACATGTACATCCGTGATCCTGAAAAACTTCAATGGTTGCGTTCACGTTTGGAAGCCGTTAAGAAAACGCCTTTCACTTCCGAAGAGAAAAAGCAAATCTTCGACATGGTGAACAAGGCTACCACCTTCGAACAGTACATTCAAAGAAAGTTTGTTGGACAAAAAAGATTTAGTGTTGAAGGATGTGAAGCTGTGGTTCCGGCCATGGACTATATGGTTCGAGATGGGGCCGACAAAGGCGTTGAGGAATTTGTAATTGGAATGGCTCACCGCGGTCGCTTGAATGTTTTGACCAACATCCTGGGCAAACCACAAGAAGAAATATTTGCTGAATTCGACGGAGTAGCCTTCGACGATGAAGGTGTGTTCGACGGAGACGTGAAGTATCACTTCGGTTATTCGATTGACCGCGTGACTCCAAATGGAAACAACGTTCACTTGACCCTCTGCCCTAACCCTTCTCACCTTGAAGCGGTGAACCCGGTGGTAGCTGGATTAACCCGCGCGAAAATTGATCATTACTTAAATTCGGAAAACAAAATTGTTCCTGTTTTGATTCACGGTGACGCTGCAATAGCCGGACAAGGTATCGTTTACGAAGTGGTTCAAATGGCCCAATTAGACGGTTACCGCGTAGGTGGTACGGTTCACATTGTTACCAACAACCAAGTCGGTTTCACCACGAATTATTTAGACGGAAGATCTTCAACTTATTGCACCGACGTTGCGAAAACCACGCTATGTCCTGTATTCCACGTGAATGCAGATGATGTTGAAGCGGTTATTCAAACCATGAAGATTGCCTTCGATTACCGCATGGCATTCAACATGGATGTATTTGTAGACCTTTTGGGATACCGCAAATACGGACACAACGAAGGCGACGAGCCGAAGTTCACGCAACCAAGTTTGTACAAAGCCATTGCCTCTCACTTAAGTCTTCGCGATTTATACGCGAATAAATTAATGGGCGAAGGTGTACTAACACAAGATGAAGTAAACGCCGCGAAGACCAACTTCGAAGCGCATTTAGATGAGCAGTACGATAAGTCGCGCGGAGTGAAGCAAGCTCACGTGAAGCACTTCTTAGAAGAAACTTGGAAAGACATTCGGGTTGCAACTGAAACCGATTTCGATCAAAGCATTGAAACGGCAGTAGCTAAAAAGAAATTATTGGAATTGGGAATGAAGATTTCAACCCTTCCAAAAGGAGAAACGTTCTTCCGTAAGATTGAAAAAGTATTCGAAGACCGCAGGACCATGTTAGACAATAACACATTGGACTGGGCACTTGGAGAGTTGTTGGCTTACGCCACGTTGTTGGAAGAAGGACATCCTATTCGTATTTCAGGACAAGACGTTGAGCGCGGAACATTCTCGCACAGACACGCTGTTGTTAAGACAGATGAAGATGAAGAGAAGCGCATTATTCCATTGAATGAAATTAGTTCTAAGCAAGCGAAGCTTTCGATTTACAACAGTTTGTTGAGTGAATACGGTGTTCTTGGATTCGACTACGGTTATGCCTTCGGAACACCGCAAGGATTAACCATTTGGGAAGCGCAATTTGGTGACTTCAATAACGGAGCACAGATTATGTTCGACCAATTCATTGCTGCTGCTGAAGACAAGTGGCGCACGATGAATGGAATTACGATTCTTCTTCCACATGGATTTGAAGGACAAGGCTCGGAGCACAGCTCTGGACGCATGGAGCGTTTCTTACAATTGGCTGCTGAGCTGAACATTCAAGTCGCGAACTGTACTGTTCCTTCGAACATGTTCCACCTACTTCGCAGACAAGTGAAGACGGAATACCGCAAGCCTTTGGTTGTGTTTACACCGAAGAAATTATTGCGTTACCCGAAAGCAACATCGAAGATTGAAGACTTTTCGAAAGGAGGATTCCGCGAAGTGATTGACGATAACATTAAAGCGCGCAAGCAAACGAAAGTGGTTGCGTTGTGTACTGGAAAAGTATACTACGAATTGTTGGAAGAGAAAGAGAAGCGCGGTTTAACCGATGAAATTTCGTTGGTGCGTATTGAGCAGCTTTATCCGCTTCCTGAAAAGCAAATCCGTGAATTGCTTGGGAAATACGGCAAGAAAGCGAAGTTGGTATGGTGTCAGGAAGAACCAGAAAACATGGGTGCATGGAGTTATATGATGCGATCGTTGCGCGACTTAAACTTAGACGTTGTAAGTTTGCCTGCGTCGGCTTCTCCTGCAACCGGATCTCCGCGTGTGCATGAGATGCGAATGACTAAAATGATAAGCACCTTGTTTGATAAGATTTCTAAAGCCTAAAAAACAGAACGATGTCAGTAATTGAAATTAAAGTTCCCTCTCCAGGTGAGAGTATTAGCGAAGTTCAGATTGCCAACTGGGTTGTAAAATCCGGCGACTTCGTTCAGAACGGTCAAGTGATTGCGGAAATTGATTCCGACAAAGCTACGTTGGAGATGACTGCTGAAGCGTCTGGAGAAATTACCATTCTGGCTGAAGCGGGCGACACTGTAGCGGTTGGAGCAACGGCTGCAACAATAGACACTTCGAAGCAAGGCAATGCGCCTGCACCGGTTGCCGCAACGAAAGTGGAAGCGGCTCCGGTTGCAGCGACAACACCTGCGCCAGCTGCGGCAAGTTATGCAGCGGGACATGCTGCGCCAGCTGCCGCGAAGATGATGGCCGAGAACAATGTGACTGCTGCGCAAGTTAGCGGAACAGGTCCTGGCGGAAGAATATTAAAAAGCGATGTAGCTGCTGCCATGTCAGCAGGATTCGATACAAATGCTATTCCTGCAAGAACCGGCGAAAGAACAGAGCGTCGCGAAAAGATGACCATGCTTCGCAAGAAAGTTGCCGAGCGTTTGGTTTCTGTGAAGAACAACACCGCAATGCTAACCACCTTCAACGAGGTGAACATGAAGCCAGCAATGGATCTTCGTGCGAAGTACAAAGAATTATTCAAAGAGAAACACGGTGTTGGATTGGGCTTCATGAGCTTATTCACCAAAGCCGTTTGCGAAGCGCTTCAGCAGTTCCCTGCTGTGAATGCCCGCATAGACGGAACAGACATTGTTTATAACAGCTTCTGCGATGTTGGAATTGCAGTATCAACTCCGAAAGGATTGATGGTTCCAATTGTAAGAAATGCAGAAATGCTTTCGTTAGCAGACATTGAAAAAAGCATTGGCGGACTTGCGAAAAAAGCGCGTGACGGAAAAATTACCGTAGACGATATGACAGGTGGAACCTTCACCATTACAAACGGTGGAGTATTCGGATCTATGCTTTCAACGCCTATCATAAACCCTCCGCAAAGCGCTATTCTAGGCATGCACAACATTGTTGAGCGCCCTATCGCTGAAAACGGACAAGTGGTTATTCGTCCAATTATGTACATCGCATTAAGCTACGATCACCGCATTATCGACGGAAAAGAAAGCGTTGGATTCTTGGTAAAACTGAAAGAGATGTTAGAGAATCCAGAGCGCATGCTGTTCGGAGGAAAAACAGCTGAAGAAGTGCTCTTAGGTCTGTAATTACTTAGAACGATTTTAAATATTTATTGAAAGGAGGCTTGCCTCCTTTCTTTTTGTTTGAAACTTTAAATATTCGTGTGAAAAAATATACCGAAAAACTTCATTAATCGGTTGTTCCTTCTACCTTTGCGACGCCCTAAAATGGGCTCCTGCTAGAAATGGAAAAAACATCACACCTTTGGGAATATCTACCCATCGTTTTCATGGCACTCGTTGCCGCTGGATTTGTTGTCACCACAATGTTGCTGACGCACCTTTTAGGCCCGAAGAGAAAAACTAAAATTAAGAACGAAGCTTTCGAATGCGGAATTGAATCCGTTGGAAATGCACGTACCCCCTTTTCAATCAAATATTTCCTTGTCGCTATACTATTCGTTCTGTTCGATGTTGAGGTAATCTTCATGTACCCTTGGGCGGTGAACTTTAGAGAACTTGGGGTGTTCGGATTGTGGGAAATGTTCACCTTCATGGGACTAATGGTTGTAGGCTTGCTCTACATCATTAAGAAAGGTGCTTTAAACTGGGAAAAATAAAAACTTTTTAATACAAAAGAAATGAGTGTAAACATTGATCCAAGCCACAAGCCAGACGGTTATGAAGGCGCAGGATTTTTCGCCACGTCGCTAGACAAAGCTGTAGGATTAGCTCGCGCGAATTCATTATGGCCTTTGCCATTCGCAACTTCATGTTGCGGAATTGAGTTCATGGCTACCATGGCTTCTCACTACGATCTTGCACGTTTCGGTTCGGAGCGTTTGAGCTTCTCGCCAAGACAAGCAGACTTGCTTATGGTGATGGGAACCATTTCGAAAAAGATGGGACCTATCCTTCGTCAAGTGTACGAGCAAATGGCTGAACCGAAATGGGTGCTTAGCATGGGTGCTTGCGCTTCTTCAGGTGGAATCTTCGATACGTACAGCGTTCTTCAAGGAATCGATAGAATCATTCCGGTTGACGTTTACATTCCTGGTTGTCCGCCAAGGCCAGAACAAGTTTTAGACGGCATCTTGAAAATTCAAGAGCTTGCGAAGAACGAAGGTCGCAGCCGCAGAACTTCAGAAGAATACAAAGCCCGTTTGGCGCAATACGGAATTGAATAATGGCAGCCATGACTACCCAAGAACTTTACGATTTCGTTTTATCGAATTCAGAAAATATTTCTTCAAGCATCGTTACAAGCTACGTAGACCGTGACTTCCCTTGCTTCGAAGTAAAAAAAGAAAACATCCTCGAAGTGATGAAACACTTCAAAGAGTCGACCGAACTTTCATTCGGTTTTTTGACAACATGTTGCGCCATGCACTTTCCAGAGCAAGGCGACAAAGAGTTCGGAATGGTCTACCACTTGCACAACATGCAAGCGAACACACGCATTCGTGTGAAGACCTTCTTCCCGAAAACTGATTTGAAAATCTCTTCGCTTGTTTCTCTTTGGCCTTCGGCGAACTGGATGGAGCGTCAAGAATTCGATTTTTTCGGAGTACAATTCCAAGGTCATCCAGACTTAAGAAGAATCTTAAACATGGATGAAATGAACTACTTCCCGATGCGCAAAGAGTATCCGTTGGAGGACGCTGGACGCGACGATAAACAAGATAAATATTTTGGGCGATAATCCTATGAGTACAACTCCAATCATAAACCCAAACGATCCGGAAAAGGATTATTCAATCCTGAACCTAGGTCCTACACACCCTGCAACACACGGTATCTTTCAGAACGTCTTAACCATGGACGGAGAAATGATTGTGAAAGCAGAACCTACTGTTGGATACATTCACAGAGCTTTTGAGAAATTGGCCGAACACCGTCCGTACGCTCAAATCACTCCAATCACAGACCGTCTGAACTATTGCTCCTCGCCTATCAACAATATGGGATGGCACATGACGGTTGAGAAATTGATCAACTGCGAAGTTCCAAAACGCGCGCAATACTTGCGTGTAATCATCATGGAGCTTTCGCGTATTGCCGATCACATTGTATGCGACACCGTTATTGCGGTTGACTCGGGTGCAATGACTGGTTTCCTTTACCTCTTCCAGTGGAGAGAAAAGATTTATGAAATTTTCGAAGAAGTTTGCGGTGCGCGTTTAACAACGAACATTGGTCGTATTGGCGGAATGGAAAGAGACTTCAACGAAAAAGCTTGGGCAAGATTAACAGCGTTTTTGAAAGAGTTTCCGAAAGCATTGAAAGAGTTCGATGCGTTGGTTACAAGAAACAGAATCTTCGTTGACAGAACTGTGAACTGCGGACCTATCACTGCCGAGCGCGCGTTGGCTTACGG
>CAMDFE010000010.1 GCA_945897395.1 Chryseobacterium gleum
TAAGTAAAATTCGTTTCCAGCATAAAATGTTTTTACTTCAGAATTGTATAAACCGCTTTCGTTCGCAGACTTCAATAGATCTTTGTTGTGAGCCATAATGGCCGCTTCGCGCTCTGCTTCAGTCATGTTCGCATTCACAGCGCCCAATACACTTGCTGTTACATCTTCAACACGAACCAAAAAAGAAAGCGTTAAGCCTGGAATCGGGATCTCTTGGTCCAATGACTTTGCACAAAATCCATTTTGAAGAATGTTATTTTCTAATGTTGAAGAAGACTGAATTGCATCGTAAGCGCAGTGGTGATTTGTAAATACAAGTCCTTTGTCGCTCACAATTTCTCCGGTGCAAAATCCAGCACCGAAACGAACAATCGCATCTTTCAAAGACGCTTGATTAATGTTGTAGATGTCGTCTTTGGAAAGTTTTAATCCAAGACCTTGCATTTCAGCTTCGTTAATTTTATTCAACATAGCCACCACCCACATGCCTTCCGTAGCAAACATTGCGCTTGGAAACATCATGAGCACCGTTAGTGCGAGAATGAGATTTTTTTTCATTTGATTTATTTGAGGTTTGACGTTTTACTTTTTCAATTTCTTTTTGTTGGCATCCAACTTCGCTTGTTGAGCCTTTTGCATTTCTTCAATGCGTGAAGCGAATCCACCTTTTTTCTTCGGCTTCTTTTTGTTCGCTTCAATCTTCTCGCGAATAGAATCTTCATTCACGAAGTACTTCTTAATGGCCCACATTTGACCAATAGAAATAACGTTCGCTGTGAAGTAATACAAGCTCAATCCTGAAGGCATGCTGTTGAAGAAGAAGATCATCATGAACGAGAAAATGTTCATCATCACTTTCATGTTCGGCATTCCCGGTTGAGTCATCGTTGGCTGTGAACCCATGCTCATCTTCGAATAAACAAACGTAGATGCAGCCATTAACAAAGTGAATCCACTCACGTGCGCTCCGTAGAACGGTACGTTGAAAGGAAGATTTAAAATGCTGTCATACGCCGCCAAATCTTCTGCCCACAAGAAACTCTTTCCTCGCAAAACAATCTCTGCTGGGAAGAAGCGGAACATCGCATAAAGAATAGGCATTTGAAGCAAGACAGGAATACAACCCGCAAAAGGATTCACGCCAGTCTGACGGTAAAGCGCCATGGTAGCTTGTTGCTTTTCCACAGCATCTTTTCCTTCGAACTTCTTGTTAATCTCATCGATCTCAGGTTTCAAAACGCGCATCTTCGCTCCACTTAGGAAGTTTTTCCAAGTAATAGGAAAGAGTACCATCTTAATAATAATGGTTACAATCAAAATAATTAATCCGAAGGAAACGATGTAATCTGCCAGGAACCAAAACAAAGGTCGAACCGCATACTTGTTAACGTAGCCAATGATCCACCAGCCGTAGTCAATGACGTCTGTGAATTCAGCTGCACCGGTTGCTTCGAGCGCCTTGTATTCATTCGGACCTAAGTAAAATTGGAATTCCGCTTTCGCACTAGAAGACGCCTTTGTTTTTAACGGAAGCTCAGCGTAATACGATTTCGTATGCTGAGAATCTGCAGGAACCATAATGCTCAAATCTGCATTTTTATCGAATCCTTCTGCGCTAATAATGGCAGCAGTGAAATAATCTTGCTTCATCGCTACCCAGTTCAACTCCTTCTCCGGACGCTTTTGATCACCTGCGCCTTCGCTCAAGTAATTGCGGTCCTCTTCCATTTCACGATAGAAAATAGAAGACTTGCTTCGCTCTGCTTGAATACCCTTTTCCTGTGCCAATCCGTTCAACAACCAACGGAATACCAGAGGAGATCCGAACATTTCATTCTCCATTCCCTTCGCCTCGAAACTACATTTTACATTGTAAGAGTTTGGCTCAAGTGAATAGGTCCACTGCAATTGCGCGTTGTTGCTTCCCGTAGCGGTTAACACCACAGTAACAGCTCCATCTGTGGCATTGGCAACGGTTGTAGAAGCTGTGAAGTTCAATTCACTCGACAATAAAACAGCGCCGCTGCCATTCTTCCAAGCAATGTCCATCTTGCTTTGGGCAGTGTCCCAAAGTTGAACTTGTTGTTGTGAATTGTATTTTCTGTAGTCAGCTTCCAACAATTCTGCTGAATGTAACAATCCTCCTTTCGAAGAAATTTTCACTTTTATTTTACTGTTGGAAAGAACCGTGTACGTCTCTTGTGCTGGCATCGCTGCTGCATCCATTGACCCGTAACGAGCTGTGTTCAAAACTGCAACTTCGGTAGGTGTTGAAATTCCGGTTGAGGTAACAACTGCGGAGTTTTCAGGCGAAGGAGTGCTTTCAGCTTGGGCAGTTTGCTCTGTTGGTTGAGGAGCGTTAGCTGCCGCCTCAGCTTTGTTCTTTGCAGAATACCAACTAAAGCCAACGGCAATAAGCAGCATTAACGAAAGTCCAATGACGGTGTTTTTATCGAATTTCATGTTTAGTAAATGAGGTGCAAAAGTCGGAAGTATTCATAAAAAATCCACTTTTTTTTGTGTTCACTTCAATTAATCGTGAATTTTGCCAAGAATCATGAAGTTAACCCATTCAACCATAAAGTTCTTTGCACTGCTCGTCTTGCTTGTTGTGGTTTGCTTAGCTGCACTTCTCATGGGAAGTAAATCGATATCGCTTGTTTCGTTGTTTGAATCTGCTGAATCTCCCGCTGGACGTGTCCTCTGGCAGCATCGAATGCCTCATATTATCGGTGCAATTGTGGTTGGAAGTTCCCTCGCTTTAAGTGGTAATTATATGCAGGTTATTTTTCGAAATCCACTTGCAGGACCTTCTGTTCTTGGCATCACGGGTGGCGCTTCATTGGCCATGGCAGTCATTTTTCTTACCTCTTGGGGTATGAATTGGTTCCTTAATGCAGGAACATGGGCTTTATTTATTCCGGCTTTTGCAGGTGCAATGATGGTGCTTTCGTTACTACTCCTTATCCAACGAAAACTCCCCATGGCTTCAACATTACTGGTTGTGGGTTTGCTCTTCTCGCACTTCACAGGAGCCATTGAAAGTATTCTTCAAAAAATGGCTGGCGCTAACAATGTCAATCAGTTTGTAGTCTGGGGAATGGGATCTTTGGATAATCTTACCTTGTCGCAAGTGCCTTGGCTGTTTTTAGGGGCCTTCGTTCCCTTCATTCCGACATTTTATTTTTTAAGGAAGTTAAATGCCTTCGCCATGGGCGAACAAATAGCTGCTACCTCAGGGGTCGACGTGGTGAAACTGCGATGGACGTTTTTGATTTCGGTTGGAATTTCCACGGCAACCATAACTGCCTTCTGCGGACCCATTGCCTTCATTGGACTCATGGCGCCGCATGTTGCTCGTTTGTTTATTCGCTCGTTCAATCAACAACAGCTCATTTATTTTATTCCGCTTGTCGGTGCGACATTGCTAGTCATCTCAGATCTAATTTCAAGGTTGTATGCCCTTCCTCTTAACGCAATAACCGCTGCAATAGGCATTCCCTGTGTGTTCTACATCGTGTTCAATCCAAAAAGAAGTGGTGTATGGATAAGCTAAGAGTGGAAAATATTTCAGTTTTACGCGGAAAGAAATCTGTCATTTCTAGCCTGACAATAGCTTTTAATTCAGGTACTTTGGTAGCTATTGAAGGAAATAACGGTTCTGGAAAATCGACTTTTTTAGATGCCATTGCAGGATTAATTTCTCTGGCGGAAGGTGAAATTTTTGTGGAAGGAAAACCACTGAGTCAGTTGTCTTATTCTGATCGTGCATCCTTTATTTCATATGTCCCTTCCCGGAAAACAACCGCTGCAGCTTTGGAGGTTACAACAGCGATTGCAGTCGGTGATGTATTTGGAAGGAAAAAGAGTCGGGTGAAAGAGGCCATTCAGAAATTCAACTTGAATGAGCTTCAAAATAATTTGCTCACTGAGTTAAGCGACGGCGAATATCAGCGTGTTCAACTCGCTCGTGTGTGGGTGCAAGACACGCTAATTGTGCTGCTCGATGAGCCTGCCGCGCATCTCGACGCGACTTCCCGCGAGAATCTTTTCACGGAATTGTTGAAATGGGCTGAAGAAGACAAGAAGTTGGTCATTGTCTGTTCGCATGAATTGAATTTGAATCAGCGATTTGCTTCACGAATTATTCAATTCTAAGAATGAGCAATAAATGAGTCTTGAATCTGTTTCACAAAGACTTATTTTTACAAAAAATTATTAGACCATGAATAGAAGGCTAACCCTTTTCTTTGCGCTATGTTCGTTTGTTTCTTTTTCTCAATCAAAAAGCGTAACCGCTCCAATCACCGATGTAACACTATTCCTAAGCGGAGCGCAGGTGACCCACAAAGGCGATGTTAACTTGAAAAAAGGTGAGAACACCTTGGTTCTTTCAGGATTAACTGCTGGCATGGATGTTAACTCTATTCAGATTTTAGGAAGTAAGGATTACACCATCCTAAGTGTTAAGCATCAGATGAATTACACTTCTAAGGTTTCAAACACCAGAGTTCGCGCTATTCAAGACAGTATTAAACTTCTCGGTTTTCAGACTGCTGAACGCGCAAGTTTACGTGCTGTTTACCAAGAAGAAAAGGCTTTCTTGCAGGCCAATCGCTCCATTAAGGGCGACAATGCATTGCTTATTCGCGAAGACCTTTTAGAGATGGCTGACTTTTACAGAAGCCGCATGAAGGAAATTGAATACAAGATTTTAGACTTGAATCAAACCGATCGCGAGAACAACGAAAAGCTTCAGCATTTGCAAACGCAGCTTTCGCAATTGCAATCGCAGAATGTTACCAATCCCGGTGAAATTGAATTTGTTGTAACAACAGATGAGGATAAAAAAGTAGATGTGGTAATTACTTATTTAGCAACAAATGCAGGTTGGACACCTTATTACGACTTGCGCGCAGAAGACATTGAGTCTGACATTGAATTCACTTATCGCGCAAAGGTGTGGCAAGGCACAGGCGCAGATTGGAAGCGAGTGAACCTTACCATTTCAACAGGTAATCCAAATGTGGGTGCACAGGTCCCAGCTTTGAATCCATGGTACGTGAACATATACGCACCACAAGCATATCGAGGAAGAGCAAAAGCAGAGGACGATTACGAGCGGAAGCCTGCAGCTATGGCATCTGGATATATGGCGGAAATGGATAAGGATTCTCGGGCAATGAATAACATGCAGACGTCTGCTTCCTTTACAACAATTACCTCTAATTCTGTGAGTACTGAATTTAAAATTTCAATCAAATACGACATCGCCAGCGACAATCAGCCGGTTGAAGTGGTTATGCAAAAGCAACGCTTGAAAGCGTCTTACAAATACGTAGCTATCCCGAAATTGGAAGCTGCGGCTTATTTGCAAGCCGATATTATCGACTGGATGCAGTACAGCCTACTCAGCGGAGAAAGTAACATTTATTTCAAAGGAACTTTTGTTGGAAACGGATACATAGATCCTGCTTTAGCAAACGATACGCTTCAATTGTCATTGGGACGCGACAACGCCATTACGGTGAAGCGCGATCAAGTCAAAGACTTCTGCAAGACCAGTGTTTTCGGAGTGAAAAAATCTACTTCGAAGGCGTATGAAATTACCATCGTGAACACGAAGAAGAAGGCAATCAACATTGAAGTATACGATCAAGTTCCTTTAACTCAGAATGCAGATTTGGAAGTGGCAGTGGAAGAGCTTTCAGGAGCCACGCAAGATGCAGCTACTGGAAAAGTAACGTGGAAGATGACCATTGAACCCGAGAAGACAGAGAAGCGTCAATTGAGATTCACGGTGAAATATCCGAAGAAGAATCTTATTCAGAATTTATAAAAATGAGTCGATTGTTGTTTTGGCTTTTCCTGAAGCCTTTGAGTTTGCTGCCTTATTTTATTCTTTATCGAATATCTGATTTAGCGTTCTTCATTTTGTACGTGTGTTTCGGATATCGGAAGAAGGTCGTGATGTACAATTTGGAATTGGTTTTTCCAACCAAAACAAAAAAAGAAAGAGAGCAGATTGCCTGGGATTTTTACAGGCACTTCTGCGACCTTATTCTTGAAGTCGTTAAGAATTTTTCGGTGACAGAAAGCCAATTGCGCGAGCGTTTTGTGATGCACAACCCAGAGCTACTTAAGAATTACGCAGAGAAGGGGCAGAGCATCATTCTATGCGGTGGGCATTATGCGAATTGGGAAATGTGGGCATTGGCGGCACCCATGCAATGTCAAATGCCGCTTGTTGGTATTTACAAACGCTTGAGCAATCCGTATTT
The DNA here is from genome assembly GCA_945897395.1 of Chryseobacterium gleum. GTDB lineage: Bacteria > Bacteroidota > Bacteroidia > Flavobacteriales_D > Sanyastnellaceae > CAIZGX01. The sequence continues at coordinate 6,282 of CAMDFE010000010.1, forward strand.
CGATCGCAAGATGCGTGAATCGCGCAAGAAATACGGAATGCAATTGGTTTCAACACTTGCAACGAAAGAGTACTTAGAAGAGCACCCAGGCGAGCTTATGGGAATGATCTTCGCGGTAGATCAATCGCCCGCTGATCCGAAGAAGTGCGTATGGATTGATTTTCTTGGAATTGAAACGCCTGCCTATTATGGCGCTGAGAAATATGCCAAGGAATTAGACCTTCCTGTGGTATTCGGACATCTCAATAAGGTGAAACGAGGTTATTACGAATCTTACTTCGAATTACTCACGGAAAGCCCAAGAGATTTCGAAGCGGGTGGACTTATTCAGTTGGCTAATGATCGAGTGGCTGACGATATTTATAAAGAGCCATACTTGTGGTTGTGGACCCATAAGCGTTGGAAACACAAGGATAAGAAGCCGAAAGAATAGCAGTGAAAATGGGACGTTCGGGGGGAAATCAAAAAAAAATCAACTCTCTCTTGTTCCTTTCAGAATAATGCATATATTTGCAGCCCTATTTTTAGGGACGAAAATTAGACGACTATGAACCGCATAAAGGAACTTGAAAGCAGAATTAATCCAATCGCAGAATACCCAAAATTCTCTGCAGGTGACACCATTTCTGTAACGTATAAAATTATTGAAGGAGTGAAAGAGCGTCTTCAAACTTTCTCTGGAGTAGTAATCCAAAGAAGAGGAACAGGATCAACCGAAACCTTTACCGTTCGCAAAATGTCAAACAGTATAGGTGTTGAGCGTATCTTCCCGATTGCTTCACCATTCATCGATAAAATTGAAGTGAACAAGCGTGGTAAAGTGCGTCGTGCACGTATCTTCTACTTGCGCAGCCTTACCGGTAAAGCAAGTCGTATCCAAGAAAGAAAATACTTCGGCCCAGTGGCGAAATAATAATACTTTGATAGAGTATAGATTAGGGTTCTTCGGAACCCTTTTTTATTGCTGGAAAATCAAAAACGCCCTTCCGTTGAAGAGCGTTTTCGAATCCTTAACCAAAACCTACACCCGATTGGGTGAACCTTACTGCCCTAACGAATTCCAACTTTGTTAAATTGTGTGGATAAGAAAAAATAATCTTTCGTTCACATTGAATTATTTTCGAAATATGAATAATGAAAAAAATCCATCGCTTTCGCACCTTATCGGTTGTGTAGAAGAATTTCACAACGCATTCCGAATTCCGGTGCGTAAAACACCAACAGGTGAATTGGAAGAACGCGAATACACGCTGCGTTTCAATTTAATGAAGGAAGAGAACGAAGAGTATCTGGAAGCCGCTCAGAATGGCGATATCGTTGAAATAGCAGATGCTTTAGGAGATATGCTTTATATCCTCTGCGGGACCATGAATGCACACGGTCTACAGGAACAAATGGGAGAGATATTCGCAGAGATTCAACGCAGCAACATGAGTAAGCTTGACGATAATGGAGAACCGATTTACAGAGAAGACGGAAAGGTCATGAAAAGCAGTAATTACTTCAAACCGAATATTGCAAAGTTCTTAAAATAGAATAGCCGCGTTGTTGCTATCTTTGCACCTCATTTTTCACTATGTTAAACATCTCTTTACCCGATGGTAGCGTTCGCTCTGTAGAAGAAGGTACTTCTGCAATGCAATTGGCTGCTCAAATTAGCGAAGGTCTTGCACGAAACGTGCTTGCTGCAGAAGTCAACGGATTAGTTGTAGACGCCTCGCGTCCACTCCCCGATAACGCTACGGTAAAGTTGCTCACGTGGAACGACGAAAACGGGAAGTCCACTATGTGGCACAGCTCTGCTCACTTGATGGCTGAAGCCTTAGAAGTCCTTTATCCAGGAGTTAAGTTGGCCATTGGTCCTCCGATTGAAAACGGATTTTATTACGATGTAGATTTCGAAGGAAAGCCGTTCACCCAAGAAGATTTTTCGAAGGTGGAAAAATTAATGTTGGAATTGGCACGTCAGAAGAACGAATTCGTTCGCAAGGAAGTGTCGAAAGCCGATGCGATTTCTTACTTCACAGAGAAGGGAGATCAGTACAAATTGGAATTGATAGAAGGTCTTCAAGACGGAGAAATTACGTTTTATACTCAAGGAAATTTCACCGATTTATGCCGCGGTCCGCATATCCCAAACACGGGATTCATTAAGGCTGCGAAGCTTATGAATGTTGCCGGTGCTTATTGGAGAGGCGACGAAAAAAATAAGATGTTGACGCGTGTTTACGCCATCACATTTCCGAAAGCAGCTGAACTTGAAGAGTATTTGGTTCAGGTGGAAGAAGCGAAGAAACGCGACCATAGAAAGCTTGGAAAGGAAATGGGATTGTTCCATTTTTCTCAACGTGTGGGAAGTGGTTTGCCTCTTTGGTTGCCGAAGGGAACCGACTTGCGCACACGCTTGCAGAACTTCTTAACGGTTGCTCAGAAAAAAGCGGGGTATCAGCCTGTAATTACGCCTCACATCGGTTCGAAAGAATTGTATGAAACCAGCGGTCACTGGGCGAAATATGGTGCAGATAGTTTTCAACCGATACACACTCCGCAAGAAGGAGAGATGTATATGCTGAAGCCAATGAACTGTCCACATCACTGCGAAATTTACAATGCAGAACCGCGCAGTTACAAAGATTTACCCTTACGCTTTTCTGAATTCGGAACGGTTTATCGTTACGAGCAAACAGGAGAGCTGCACGGATTAACGCGTGTTCGCGGATTTACCCAAGACGATGCGCACATCTTCTGCACGCCAGATCAAGTGAAAGATGAAATTGGAAAAGTAATTGACTTGGTTCTCTATATTTTCAAGACCTTGAATTTCACCGATTTCTTGGCGCAAGTTTCACTTCGCGATCCAATTAACCGTGAGAAGTACATTGGTACGGACGAGAATTGGGAAAAGGCGGAATTGGCTATTCAGGAAGTGGCCAATGAGAAGGGGCTTCGTACTATTGTGGAATACGGAGAAGCTGCATTTTACGGACCGAAGTTAGACTTTATGGTTCGCGATGCAATTGGAAGAAAATGGCAATTGGGTACTGTTCAGTTGGATTATAATCTTCCGGATCGTTTCCAATTGGAATACACGGGATCTGATAATCATAAGCACAGACCAGTTATGATACACCGCGCTCCGTTCGGAAGTATGGAGCGTTTTGTAGCGATTTTAATTGAACACTGTGCGGGACAATTTCCATTGTGGTTATCGCCTGAGCAAGTGAGAATTTTACCTGTTAGCGAGAAATACAACGAATACGCAAAAAAAGTAGCAAATACGCTAGAAATTTCCGATATTCGCGCCCTCGTTGACGATACTAACGAGAAAGTGGGAAAGAAAATACGTGAAGCTGAGCTTGCAAAAGTGACCTACATGTTGGTGGTTGGTGAGACTGAAATGCTAGCAAACTCAGTATCTGCGCGCAAAAAAGGCGAAGGAGATTTGGGTGTATTTAGTGTTGAAGATTTTGCCTCTATGGTGAACGATGAAGTGGCTAACATGTTGAAAGTAATTTAATAAACAAGGAGGAAATATCATAAAGCGCGAGATGAGAGGCAGACGCATCTTTGAACCAGAGCACAAAATTAACGATCGCATTAGCGCAGCCGAGGTACGCTTGGTAGGTGAGAATGTTGAAGTTGGAGTGTATTCTAGAGAAAAAGCATTAAAACTGGCTCAAGATTTAGAGGCAGATCTCGTAGAGATTTCGCCAAATGCCGTTCCACCGGTTTGTAGAATCATTGACTACCGCAAGTTTCTTTACGATCAAAAGAAGAAGCAGAAGGAAATGAAGGCGAAGCAGGTGAACGTAACTGTAAAAGAGATTCGTTTCGGACCTAACACGGATGATCACGATTTTCAATTTAAGTTGAAGCACGCGCAAGAGTTCTTGAAGGAAGGAAGTAAGGTTAGAGCTTACGTTTTCTTTAAAGGACGTTCCATTGTTTTTAAAGAACGTGGAGAGATATTGTTGTTGAAATTCGTTCAAGAACTTGAAGAGTTAGGAACTCCAGAGTTGTTGCCGAAGTTGGAAGGGAAGAAAATGTTTGTTGTGATAAACCCAAAAAAGAAATAATTCTAACACCTAAATAAAATGCCAAAGGCGAAAACAAAATCCGGCGCTAAGAAGCGTTTCCAGGTTACTGGATCCGGTAAGATTAAGCGTAAGCATGCGTACAAGAGTCACATCTTAACCAAGAAGGGCACTAAGCAAAAGCGCAACTTGACAAAGACTGGTTATGTAAACCCATCTGACGAGAAATCGATTAAGGCGCAGTTGCTTGTAGCCTAATGTTAATTCATTAAAGAAGCAAGGTAAAGTTTAACCCGGTAAAAGGTCTTAAGTTCGAAAGAACACCTTAGCCTAAAAACAAAAAGTTATGCCACGCAGTAAAAACGCAGTCGCCAGTAGAGCCAGAAGAAGAAAAGTTCTTAAAATGGCTAAAGGTTATTTCGGTTCACGTAAAAACGTTTGGACAGTAGCCAAAAACTCAGTAGAAAAAGCATTATGTTATGCTTACATCGGACGTAAACTTCGCAAGCGCGATTTCCGTTCTTTGTGGATTGCTCGTATCAACGCCGGTGCTCGTCAGCACGGAATGTCATACAGCGCATTCATGGGTCAAATTCACGCACATGGAGTTGAATTGAACCGTAAGGTTCTTGCAGACTTAGCAATGAATCACCCAGAGGCGTTCAAAGCAGTAGCAGAACGAGTAAAAAAATAATTTCTTTTTAAGAAATAGGAAAACCCTCTTCGGAGGGCTTTTTTTTTACAGCGAGGCTGTCATCAATCGTAGATTGTCATCACGACTTGTTGTGTCATCCACTTCGTGGTCATCACAACTCGTTGTGTAGTTATTCAACAACTACTTCATCACAAAACAACCAACTCGGTTCACCAACGGCGTCGTGCCATTCCGGACAAGGGCCGTTGTTCACGCCAATGATCTTGATGTATCGGGCCAAATGAACTTGACCTATCCCGTGGCTGAATTGATCAATAAGCTCTCCTGATGTTTGCTCTTCAATGTTCGGTTTCACCGTAGCTACCTTGTCCCACAATACCCCGTCGAAACTTGAATAAACCTCAACGGCCTTCGGACGGAAAATCCAAGCGTTCGCATAATGAAACCAGCGCGTGGTCACATGCTCGAACGGCTTCACATCGCCCAAGTCAATCACTACTTCCATGTTCTTCCCCGCAATCCCTTGCCATATGCCGTCTCTGAAATTCGCGGTACCGATTCTTCCATCTACCAATGCGTTCTCACCTCCCCCGGGATAATACACACTTGGTGTGTAGGATAGAGTCACTTTCTTTCCCGTCGCCATGTTCGAAGTGTACGTGCGTGATTCTCGGGTAAAGGTCGAATACCAAGGGAAGTAATAATTGAAATTCAGCGTCGTATAAGTTTCATTGATAATAATCGGAGACTTATAGCCTTGGATTTCTGAATCGTTATTTTTCTGAAAGCTCACAACAATCTTCGGATCTGTGGTCACCGCTCGAACTTCGACATGACCATTCGGCAATACCTGTGATCGGAAATTCAAAGGCACGTCGGGGAATCCGTATTTAATGTTCAGCTTATCCAAGCGTTCATAGTTCTTATCAACGCGAGCAGCAAAGGCTTCGTAATCGCGTTTCATTGGCGCTGTCCACAAGACTTCACTCAACGCAAGCAATCTTGGAAATACTTTGCTGTCTACGATCTCTTGTGGTGCTCTTTCGGTCCACATATTTCCTTCCGCACCGCGAATGTATTTTGCTTCTTCAGCATTCAATTCAGCTGGCATTGGATTGAATTTATAGACCTTCTCCATATTAATGTTGTCGAGACCGTAGTCTAAATAACAATGCGAGGTCGGACTCATAACTACCCCGTGCTTTTGCTTCGCTGCGGCAATTCCTCCTTCCATGCCTCGCCAGCTCTGAATCATAGCATCAGCCGGAATTCCTCCTTCCAAAATTTCATCCCATCCAATAATCTGTCTTCCTTTCGTGTTGAGGTACTTCGCCATTCCTTCAATGAGCCAAGTCTGCAACTGCGCTTCGTTTTTCAATCCGTGATCGTGAATTCTCTTCTGACATTTATCGCAATGCTCCCAACGGAATTTCGGTGCTTCATCTCCGCCAATGTGAATGTACTTACTCGGAAAAAGTGCACAAACTTCGTCCATGACGTCTTTTAAAAACTGAACAGTGCTGTCGTTCCCTGCGCAATAAATGTCTTTGAACACACCCCATTCCGTTTCAACCGGAATGCTTTCTCCCGTGCAACTGAGCCATGGGTAGGCACTAATAGCAGCAACCGAATGACCGGGCATTTCTATTTCCGGAATAATAGTCACGTGTCTGGCTTGAGCATAAGCAACAATGTCTTTGATCTGCTCTTGCGTGTAATATCCTTCGCTCACATGATTGCCGAATTTGTCCATGCGGTATGAACCCAAGCGCGCAAGCTCTGGATATTTTTTTATTTCAATGCGCCATCCTTGGTCTTCGGTTAAGTGCCAATGCAAGACATTCATTTTGTAAAACGCCAAAGCGTCTATGTACTTCTTCACGGTAGCGACATCCATGAAATGCCTTCCGCAATCGAGCAGCATACCTCTGTGCGGAAAGGCAGGTGCATCCGCTATGTCCATGCTCGGTATTTCAAAAGCGGAAAACGATTCATTCGTCTTGAAATACTTCGGCAGCAATTGCTTCAAGGTCTGCATGCCCCGTGAAATGCCTTCTTCCGTAGCCGATGTTAAACGGATTTCATTTTCGCGAACGGTTAAAT
>CAMDFE010000011.1 GCA_945897395.1 Chryseobacterium gleum
CATCCAAGACAAAGAACTATGGGGTTGGTTGGAAAGTGAATTGCTCGCAATAAAAAAGACTGATCCGTTATTCTTCACTTACTTCGACTTTCACAAATGGGCGAAAGCACGTGCTAGTAAAACGAGCTTCGCGTCGGTTGTGTTCGCATAAAATAACGCTACATTTGCTTACATGAATAGCATAACGCATTTCTTTCAAAATCTCATTGAAACAGGAGGTCCATACGGATACGTTTATGCAGCTCTAATAGCAACAACTTTTACGTGGTTTATCACTGCTCTTGGAGCATCGCTTGTATTTGTAGTGAAGGATTTAAATCGTCGTGCTCTCGACGGAATGCTTGGATTTACCGGCGGTGTTATGATTGCAGCAAGCTTCTGGTCACTGCTAGCTCCTGCCATTGAAATGAGTCCGGGAGAAGGATTCACCAAAGCTTTTCCTGCAGCCATTGGATTTGCTATGGGAGCGCTTTTTTTATTCGGCTTAGATAAATTCCTTCCACACCTTCACTTGAATTTTCCGCAAGAAAAGAAAGAAGGTGTTCAAACCAAATTAAACAAAACCATGCTTTTGGTTTTGGCTATTACGCTTCACAACATTCCAGAAGGATTGGCTGTGGGAGTGTTGTTCGGCGGCGTTGCAGCAGGACTTCCAGAGGCGAGCATTGGCGGAGCAGTTGCACTCGCCATTGGAATTGGATTGCAAAATTTCCCAGAAGGAATCGCGGTGTCTTTTCCGTTGCGAAGAATGGGTCTTACAAGAAGAAAGAGTTTTTGGTACGGACAACTTTCAGCAATCGTTGAACCCATTGCCGGAGTCATTGGTGCACTCGCTGTGATTCAAATGCATGCGGTGTTACCTTATGCGCTTGCATTCGCTGCAGGCGCTATGATTTATGTGGTGGTGGAAGAGGTTATTCCGGAAACGCAACAAGACAAATACACCGATGTGGCCACGCTCGGGCTCATAGGAGGATTCATAGTCATGATGCTCCTTGATGTCGGGCTTACTTAACCTAGCTGTGCATCTGATTCCAAATTTCTTGGTAATCTAAACCGTCGAAATTCCCGGAAGACATCAGTAATAAATTTGCGTTTTCCCAATTCATTTCCAACAAAATATTCAATAACTCTTTCGAGTCGTTAATCACTTTTACATTCTTCGAAGCGAAGGCTTGCGCTACCTCTTCCGTTGAAATGGGCGGAAGTTTTTTGTGTTCGAGTGTATGTGTGTTGAAATACACAAACGCTTCGTCTGCCGCAGCCATAGCGCCTTCGTACTGACTCAAGAAATTTTTATTCAAACTGGAAAAGGTATGCAGTTCCATGCATGCGATTAATTTTCTGTTTGGAAATTGCTCCTTCAAAGCATTTGTCGTCGCCTTCAATTTGGAAGGGGAATGTGCGAAGTCTTTGTAGCACGCCGAATGTGCATTTCTTCCAACCAACTCCAACCGTTTTGCTGCACCTGTGAAAGACGCAATGGCGCGAAGAAACTCACCCGCATTCACGCCTAGACTTTCGCAAACTAAAAATGCTGCGTTCAAATTTTGAAGGTTGTGATTTCCGAAAATTTCAATGGCTGTTTCTGTTCCGTTGTGACGAATGAACGTAACACCGTTGCGCACTTCATGCTCGAAGGTACCGTAAGGCTTGAGCGAAATATCTTGTCTTGTATTTTCGCAAACCTTCTTCACTTCCTCGTCTAACTCGCAATAGATAAGCGTTCCGTTGGGAACAATCTTTTCCACAAAAATATTAAACTGTTTTATGTAGTTTTCGAACGTTGGAAACACGTTGATGTGATCCCACGCAATGCCGCTCATGACCGCAATGGTTGGGTGATACAAGTGAAACTTCGGACGCAAGTCAGTGGGAGAAGACAAGTACTCGTCTCCTTCAATGATTGCAATTTCAGCTTCTTCTGTGAATTTCACCATACAATCGAAACCCGCGAGTTGCGCGCCCACCATGTAGTCGACGTTTTTCCCCAAGGCATTCAAGACGTAAAGGATCATGCTGGTGATGCTGGTCTTACCGTGACTTCCACCTATAACCACACGTGTTTTTTCTTTGGACTGTTCGTAGATATACTCTGGATATGAATATATTTTCAATCCCAATTCTTGCGCACGAATAAGTTCTGGATTGTCGATGCGGGCGTGCATTCCAACGATCACCGCTTCAATTCCTTCATGAATACGATCTGCCTTCCACCCCATCTCTTCAGGCAGCAATCCTAAGTTGTTCAATCGCGTTTTACTCGGCTCAAAAATTTCATCGTCGCTTCCAGTAACCAGATATCCTTTTCTATAAAGCGCAATGGCCATGTTGTGCATGGCGCTTCCGCCAATAGCAATGAGATGAACGTGTTTCGAATTTTCCATTGATACGAAGATGACTTGATTCTAGCTATGAGAATTATCCGAATTCAAATTTTATTCAGATTGAAATGTTGAGTGTATCTTCACAAGAAAAACATGAACGTTTCAAAAGCTGGCATGGATCCAGGATCGTTAGTGTACGTTGGCGATCCAAAAACAGAGAAGGTTCAAATTGATTTTATTCAATACACTTCTGAACTTGTTCAAGAATCGCTGTCCATTCAAGCAGCAGAAATCTCGTCAATGCTCCGACCAGAAGGGGTCAATTGGATTTGTGTTTCTGGCGTGCATGAACCAGATATTATTCAAGAAATCGGCATTCAATTCAATATTCATGCGCTGGTACTCGAAGATATAATGAATACCCATGGGAGACCAAAATTCGAGTTGGAAAACAACTGCGCGTTTATCTGTGGAAAGATGCTGGAACCGAATGAAAAACGCGGGGTGAAGTCTGAGCAATTCAGTATGATTGTGACAGGAAATACATTGTTGTTTTTTCAGCAAGAAGCAGGCGATACGCTAGATCAGCTGCGCGAACGTATTCGCAGTGGTCGTGGGAAGATCCGTTTGAAAGGTGCAGAATATTTGAGTTATTTGATTCTAGACAATATCGTAGACAACTTCATTCAATACAGCCACCTTCTAACCAACGAAATAGAAGTTCTTGAGTTATCTGTCTTGAATAACCCTAAACCAGTTGTATTGAACCATATCGTGCGCATGAAAAAACGCATTATGAATTTCAAGCGAAGCATTGATCCCCTGAAGGAAGCAATCAACAGCATGCAGAAAGATGTTTCAGATGAAAATAAAAAATACTATCGCGACCTCTATGATCACATTGTGCTCGAATCTGAGAACATTGCCATGTATCGTGAAACGCTCATTAACCTACTTTCGCTTTACCACAGTCAATTGGGACAGAAAACCAACGACACCATGCGCACGCTCACTGTTATTAGCAGCATTTTCGTTCCGTTAACATTCATTGCCGGAGTATATGGAATGAACTTCAAGAACATGCCGGAATTGGAATGGCACAGCGGCTATTTTTACGCCTTAGCACTTATGGGTGTCGTAGGTATTGGAATGTTTATTTTCTCTATTCGAAAGAAATGGTTGTAAAATGGCTTTGCGTAAGCATTTACACACTAAAATTGCAAAAAATATTAAGCGCGGTATCGACTAATGAACACGAAGTACAAAGATTTAATTGACCAGACATTTGAATGGCCTCAGGAAGAGTTTCAAATGGAAAATGATGAATTGGTTTTTCATGGAATTCCAATGATGGATTTGGTAAAGAAATTCGGGTCTCCCTTAAAATTTACCTATTTACCTAAAATTACTGAGAACATTAATCGCTCGAAAGAGTGGTTCGACAAAGGAAAACAAGAAGTCGGCTATGAAGGTGAATACCATTATTGCTATTGCACAAAGAGTTCTCACTTCAGATACGTGTTGGAAGAAGTGTTGAAGAACAAAGTTCATTTGGAAACATCTTCGGCTTATGACATTGATTTGATCAAGCGTTTGTATACGTTGAAGAAAATCACGAAAGAGCAAACAATAGTGTGTAACGGATTCAAGAAGGAAGAATACGTGCAGCGCATTTTAGATTTGAAGGAAAATGGATTCGAGAATATTATTCCAGTTATAGACAATGCTTATGAATTGAATGTGTTTAAAGAACGAGCTACATCGCCTTTGAACATTGGAATTCGTATTGCGAGTGAAGAAGAACCGAAGTTCGAATTCTACACTTCACGTTTAGGTATTGGTTACAAGAACATCACGAAGTTCTACAAGAAAGTCATTCACGACGATCCGAATTTGAAATTGAAAATGCTTCACTTCTTCATCAATAGCGGAATTAAAGACACCGCCTATTATTGGAACGAATTGGTGAAGTGTTTGAAAGTGTATTGCGAATTGCGTGAGATTTGTCCAACCCTCGATAGCTTGAACATCGGAGGCGGCTTCCCCATCAAGACTTCCATTGCATTCAGCTTCGACTATCAGTATATGGTTACTGAAATCTTAAGACAGATCAAAGCAGCGTGCGAAGATGCTGGAGTTCCTGTTCCGAATATCTTTACTGAATTCGGTTCATTCACCGTTGGAGAAAGTGGTGGAGCGATCTATAAAATTTTATATCAGAAAGAACAGAACGATCGTGAGAAGTGGAACATGATTGACTCATCCTTCATGACTACGTTACCCGACACATGGGCGATTAACAAAAAATTCATCATGCTTCCGCTTAACAATTGGGACGAAGTGTATGAACGTGTGTTCTTGGGTGGATTGACTTGCGATTCAGATGACTATTACAATTCTGAGCAGCACACGAATGCTATATACTTGCCGAGATTTTATCCTGATCAAGACCAATACATTGGGTTTTTCAACACCGGCGCTTATCAAGATACTCTCGGTGGTTTTGGCGGAATTCACCACTGCCTTGTTCCACAGCCACGACACATTCTTATTGATCGCGATGCGAAAGGAAAAATAAAATACAAGGAATTTGCACCCGAACAAAAACCAAAAGACATCTTAGAAATTTTAGGCTATTACAATGATTAAAAGAAACTCCGGTATTCACCTTGTTGTTGTTCTGATATTAATTATATCAGCATTTACCTATAAGAATGGTATTCTCAATGTCGTGAAGCAATTTCCGTATGTCGCATACATGGCAGAGTCTGTCTTTCGAATTGTTATTACGGTTTTAATCACAGATATCATTCATCAGATTGTGGTGCTTTTCTATCGCTCTGAATTGGTGGGCAAGCGAGACAATTTCCTTTACGGAATTGGGCACATTAAAACCGTTCTTTTCTCGCTATACGCCGGTCTTCTGCTTCTTGCCGTGTTAGACATTTCCTTGGAAAAAGCACTGACAACCTTGTCGCTTTTAGCAGCGGCCATTGTCTTGATAGCGAAAGACTATATTTCGAATTTCATCAATGGAATGTACATGACCTTTGCCCGAGTAGTGAATATTGGAGATGAGGTATCTATTGGTCTTCACAAAGGAAAGATTCAAGACATTACGCTTTCTAGCGTTCATATAATTAACGAAGACGACGATCTTATTTACATTCCGAACAGCGTTGTATTCAGTTCAGATATTGTTAACTATACCCGCAGAGAAATAAAGAAAACCAGTCTCGATTTCGAAATTGATATTCTCGCAATTAATGACGTTGTGGCGCTCGAAAGCGAGATTATTGAAGGCATGAACGAATTTCAATCGAACATCAAACCGGGGTCATACAATTTAAAAGTGTTTGCCGTAACCAGTGAACTCGTGAAATTCAAATTTCAATACCTCGTCAACGAAGGAACAGACAAGGATTTAGAACGAATCATCAAGCGTCGCACCATTCGTCACATTGTGAAATTGGTGAATGAGCGTACCGAAAGAACATTGGGATAAACGTCTAACTATCTTTCAACATTCCTACCCTAAAAAAATCATAAACTTTTTTATTGAAAATTCGAATTGATGTTCGAATTTCGCAAACACTATGGGAAAATATTCTACAATGCGTGAGTTTATGGAGAGCAATTATTTGCACTTCAACTCTGCAGCTTTGGTTGACGCAGCCAAAGGTTACGAAGCACACTTAACGGAGGGTGGCAAAATGATGATTACGCTTGCAGGAGCTATGTCGACTGCGGAGCTCGGTATTTCATTAGCAGAAATGATTCGCGCTGGAAAAGTGGATATCATCTCGTGTACGGGAGCTAACCTTGAAGAAGACCTTATGAATTTGGTTGCGCACGATCATTACGAGCGTGTGCCTAACTATAGAGATTTAACTCCGCAAGAAGAATGGGGATTGTTAGAGCGTGGATTGAATCGTGTGACTGACACGTGCATCCCAGAAGAAGAAGCATTCAGAAGATTGCAAAAACACATTCATGCACTTTGGGCAGATGCGCAAGCAAAAGGCGAGCGTTACTTTCCGCATGAGTTCATGTACAAAATGATATTGAGCGGAGTGTTGGAGCAATACTATCAAATTGATCCGAAGAACTCATGGATGATTGCTGCTGCAGAGGCCAACCTTCCGATCATTTGTCCAGGGTGGGAAGATAGCACCATGGGAAATATTTTCGCGAGCTATTGCATCAAGGGTGAAATTCAACCGACCACTATGAAAAGTGGAATTGAATACATGATGTGGTTAGCTGATTGGTACACCAAGAATTCAGGTGGAAAAGGTGTTGGATTCTTTCAAATTGGTGGAGGTATCGCAGGTGACTTCCCTATTTGTGTAGTGCCTATGCTTTATCAAGATATGGAAATGCACGACATTCCATTCTGGGGTTACTTCTGTCAGATTTCAGACAGCACAACCAGCTACGGATCATATAGCGGAGCTGTTCCAAACGAAAAAATTACTTGGGGTAAACTAGATATTCACACTCCTAAATTTATTATTGAAAGTGACGCAACTATAGTTGCTCCTCTTATTTTTGCATGGCTATTAAATCACTAAGAGTTTTTTTTGAATTATGAAACGCGTTATTAAAGATTACAACAACATCACAGATGAACATGCAGCTTTAATTCAAGCTGCTTATCCGAATGGTTTTGAAAATGAACATCTCGTATCCTTCACAACACCAAAAGGTGCTTTTATTAAAGCGCTTGAGATTCGGACCGAAGACACTATTTACTTGTTCAAGATTGACAAGAACATGAAGGTCGTTGAAGAGGACGTTCACGATGACGCTTTGAATTTAAACGATCTTGACGGGTTCAAATCTGAAGATAATTCCTCAGAAGATGACGAAGAAGAGGATGATACTGATACTTCAGACGATGCCGAAGATTCAAATGAATCTGATGAAGACGAAGACTGATGCTTAAAAGCCCGAGAGGGCTTTTATTTTTCCAACCGAACAACCTTTTCACTAAAAGACTTCTCTAAACAATATGAAACACATTCTCGCCTTCTTCTTTGCTCTTGGATCTCTGGTAAGTTCTGCTCAATGCATTGACTCTACACTCATTGACCCAACAATGCTTTGCCCAATGATTTGGTTGCCTGTTTGCGGTTGTGATGGTAATACCTACAGCAACGATTGCGAAGCAACGTATTACGGCGGAGTAACTTCATGGACTGATGGTGAATGTACCGGTCTGAATTGCCTTCCAATTCCAACGGGTGTAAACTTCGGACTATGTGACATGGCGCTTGGAATAGCCATGACCGATAGCGGTTGTGTTTCTCTTAGTGGCTGCGGATATATTGGTTCAGATGGAATAGATTATTCCCTTGGATTCTACACTTCTTCATTTGCCTGCAACGCTTCCTGCCCTGAAGACACCACCGTTTTCCTTGAGTGCATTGACTCTACGCTCATTGACCCCACGGCACTTTGCCCAACGATATGGATGCCTGTTTGTGGTTGTGACAGTGTAACCTACTCGAATGCTTGCGAAGGCACGAATTATGGCGGTGTGTTATTCTTTACAGACGGCCCGTGCATCGTTTCTGTGAATGAATTGAATAAGCAAATTGAAATCTTCCCGAATCCAACGAAGGATTTTTTGCAAATAAATGCCGATTTAGGTGGAAGGAAGGAGTTAAGTGTATTGAATATTTCCGGACAAACAGTTCTGACCGATTCATTCCTTTCCAAAAATAAAACGCTCGATGTGTCAAGACTTCCGGCTGGGATTTACTTTGTTAAACTCACGAGCAAAGACGGAATCGTTACGCAGCGAATTATAAAAGAGTAATCTTATTTCCTTCATTTCAATTTTTCTTGATGCTGCGTATTTGTTCGCGCAACTTGAAATTGACCGATGATTTTCCTCATAAATATAGAATTATTGTGGAAACTGATTTTTGTACACACGAATCGGATTAAATTCGTGACAAGAATTAGAACTTATGAGTACGTCGAACTGGCCCCTTTGGGAAATATTCATCCGCAGCAAAAGCGGATTGTCGCATAAACACGTTGGAAGTTTGCATGCTACCGATGCTAAAATGGCTATTGAAAACGCACGTGACGTATACACGCGTCGCATGGAAGGTGTGAGCATCTGGGTGGTTCCAAGCACTGCAATCACTGCTTCTGCTCCGGCAGACAAAGACGCGCTATTCGATCCTGCGAACGACAAGGTTTATCGTCACCCAACATTTTACGACATTCCTGACGAAATCGGACACATGTAATCATGAAGAAAGAAGAAGCACTCGCGCTGCATTTAGCAGACAACAACCTTATACTTGGTCAACGCCTTGCTGAATGGTGCGGACACGGACCCGTGTTGGAAGAAGACATTGCTTTAAGCAACATGGCGCTAGACTATATTGGACAAGCCACACTTCTATTCAAGCATGTGGCTGAAACCAGCGGCGAAGCGAAGACGGAAGACGATTGGGCATTCCTTCGCGATGCTTGGGATTATAAAAATTTCTTAGCGTTAGAACTTCCGAATGGAGACTACGCATTTACCATTGCGCGTCAGTATTTGTATTCGGAATGGTACAACTTATATCTGATTGAACTTTCAAAATCGAGCAACACCTTCCTTCAAGAATTCGCATTGAAGTCTGTGAAAGAAGTGCGCTACCACTTGCAACACGGTCGCGACTGGGTGTTGCGCATGGGAGATGGCACGGAAGAGAGTCATGCTCGCATTCAAAAAGCCGTTAATGATATTTGGAATTACACCGGCGAATGGTTTATTCCAAATACAAATGATACTGATATTTCTGCATCGGGCATTTGTCCGAACGTGGAAAGCCTTCATCAAACTTGGATGGAAAATGTTCAAGCGACTTTGAACGAAGCGACTTTGCAAATGCCTGTTTCGGGTTGGATGCATAAAGGCGGACGCGAAGGAAAGCACACGGAACATTTGGGACACTTGTTAAGTGAGTTGCAATTCGTGCAACGCGCGTATCCGAATTCAAAGTGGTAAGATGAATTACACGATTCAAGAAATTTGGGGATTCTTAAAAGAAGTTGAAGACCCCGAGATTCCCGTCTTGAACGTGGTTGAAATGGGCATTGTGCGCGATGTTCAGATTGAAGACAACAAAGTTATTGTGCTCATTACACCGACCTATTCAGGTTGTCCGGCTATGCATGCCATAGAGGAAGACGTTCGTGAAATGTTGGTGGAAATGCATATTGAAAATTTCGACGTGAAGACGATTCTTTCTCCGGCGTGGACCACAGATTGGATGACCGAAGAGGCTCGTGTTAAGTTGGAAGAATATGGCATTGCGCCTCCTCAAAAGGGCAGCGCAGATAAAAATCTTCTTATGGGTAAACTGCGCGATGTGTGCTGCCCGCGTTGCAAGTCTTCGAACACCGCTATGGTCTCTCAATTCGGAAGCACCGCTTGCAAATCGCTCTACAAATGCGAAGATTGCAAAGAGCCGTTTGATTATTTCAAATGCATTTGATCCGCTGCGCGGAAGGTGCTTCGCAAGTATAGTAAGCCGAACGTTATAGCACCATTCACAATTAGATTCTCCGCTCCCATTTCGTAACCGAAGAACCACGCCTTACTATTCAATGCAAGCAAATAAGTCAGCACTGGCGAAAGCAAACAAATCAATACCACGTTCCACTTGCTGCCAATTAACTCACGCTTCGTGAGTATTCCGAAAGCAAACAATCCCAACAACGGTCCGTAAGTATATCCTGCCAAATCCATCAGCAGATCAACTATAGTCTTTTCATTCAACCAACGGAAATAAAGAACTATGAAATAGAACAAAACCGTAAACGCCAAATGCACGCGCTTGCGAATCTTCGCCTTCTCCTCTTCCGTCTTTTCCATCTTCGAAAAGCGAAGCAAGTCAATGCAAAAAGAAGCCGTTAACGCCGTAATAGCCCCGTCGGCCGAAGGAAACAGCGCACTCACCAATCCCACAATGAACAACAATCCCATAATCGGAGGCATGTGTTGCATAACCATGTTCGGGAAAATAGCATCGCCCACATACATTTTTTCCAACTGAAACTGCTGCATGTAAACGAAGAGTAACGCTCCTAAAAAAAGAAACATTCCAACTACAACTACCATAACTGCACTGAACGAAATCATGTTGCGCTGCGAGTCTCTCAAATTCGAAACACTGATGTTTTTCTGCATCATTTCCTGATCCAATCCGGTCATGGCAATCGTAATGAATGCGCCGCCCAAAAACTGTTTCAAGAAATACTTCTTGTGCAGCACATCGCCGTTAAACACATAAGCCAAATCCAATCCGCTTGTCGCCTTCGTGCTAGATATGGCTTGCCACGCAGCATCCCAACCCCCGAGCTGATTCAAAATATAAATCACACATCCCACCAAGGCCGACAACATAAAAAATGTTTGAAGCGTATCTGTCCACACAATGGTCTTCACACCGCCGTTGTAGGTGTAAGCCAAAATCATAAGCAGCGTAATTCCAGCAGTTACCGCAAATGGAATTCCCAGCGCATCCATAATTAAAAATTGAATGACGTTCACCACTAAGAACAAGCGCAGCGATGCGCCCACTGTTCGAGAAAGAATAAAAAATAAGGCACCGAGCTCATACGCAGGAGAACCAAAACGTTGTTCCAAATACGAGTAGATCGAAGTCAAATTCAATTTGTAGTACAACGGCAACAGAACAAAAGCAACGACAAAATATCCTGCAAAAAATCCGAGTGCCATCATGAAGTACTGCATACCCACAATACTCACCGTTCCTGGCACTGAAACAAAGGTCACACCTGAAAGCGACGTGCCTATCATTCCGAAAGCAACCAACACCCACGAAGCGCTTTTATTCGCCTTGAAAAACGAGGCGTTGTCGGCTTTTTTTGATGTCACAACAGCCACTGCAAAAAGAGCAATGAAGTATACAATAAGAACACAAGCAATTACAAGAGGAGACATGCGCGTTTTTCTTTGCAATTAATCGATTTTTTTGAAAAGTCTTTTTGTTTATTGAAAAGGTTTCGAACAACAGCATGTAATTTCGCTGCTATGAGTTCAAGTTCGAAATGGATAGAAGCTGCCGTTGATCAAATGTCTTCGTTGCCTGGCATTGGACGTAAGACTGCGCTTCGTCTGGTCTTAGATCTTCTTCGCAGACCGAACGACGAAGTGGAGCGCTTCTCTTCTTCCTTTCAACTCATGAAACAACATGTTCAGTTTTGCTCGAATTGCCACAACCTTTCAGATGACAAACTCTGCGGCATATGCGCCAACGACCGACGAGACAAACAAACGGTTTGTGTGGTGGCCGACATTCGCGATGTGATGGCTGTTGAAGGTACTTCGCAGTTTCACGGATTATATCATGTGTTAGGCGGACTTATCTCTCCAATGGACGGCATTGGCCCTTCCGACTTAACTGTTCAAAGTTTAGTAGAACGCTGCGAGCGTGATCAAGTATCTGAAATCATCTTCGCGTTCAATGCAACCATGGAAGGAGAAACAACGGCTTTTTATATTTCGAAAAAACTACAAGCTCTTCCAATTGAAATTACTTCAATTGCGCGCGGCATTGCCGTTGGCGCAGAATTAGAATACACCGATGAGATTACATTGGGACGAAGTCTTCAACAACGTGTTCCATACGGAAAAGCGAATAGCTAGATAACGTATCTTTGCAACATGCGTTTAACCGTCATCATTGTCAATTACAACGTCAAGTATTTCCTTGAGCAATGCCTCGCTTCTGTTCACGCTGCTATGCGCGGAATTGAAGTTGAAGTGATTGTGGTGGACAACAACAGCGTTGACGGGTCGAATGAAATGGTGGAAGAGAAATTCCCTTGGGTGAATCTCATTGCGAACAAAGACAACACAGGTTTTTCGAAAGCCAACAACCAAGGCATGCGCATTGCCAAAGGAGAATACATCTTGTTGTTGAATCCAGATACTGTTGTGAAGGAAGACACTTTTTCGAAAGTGCTTGACTTCATGGATGCACATCCGGAAGCAGGCGGACTGGGCGTTCCCATGGTCGATGGAAAAGGAATTCTTCTTCCTGAATCGAAACGCGGACTTCCCACTCCGGAGACCAGCTTCTACAAGATTTTTGGAATCTCGAAATTATTCCCAAAGAGTAAAAAATTCAATCGCTATTACCTCGGACATTTAAGCTACGATGAAACCTGCGAGATTGAAATCTTGGCGGGTGCATTCATGTTCATGCGCAAGACTGCTTTAGACCAAGTGGGATTGCTTGATGAAGCGTTCTTCATGTACGGAGAAGACATCGACCTCAGCTGGCGCATTATTCAAGGCGGATGGAAGAATTACTATTTTCCTGAAACCAGCATCATTCATTACAAAGGAGAGAGCACGAAGAAAGGCAGTTTGAATTACGTCTATGTGTTCTACAACGCCATGATCATTTTTGCGCGCAAACATTTTTCTGCGTCGCATGCAAAATGGTTTTCGTTCTTCATTCAAGTAGCCGTTTGGATGCGTGCTTCTGTTTCCATTGTGTCGCGCGTTGTTACGGCAAGCCTTCTGCCCCTTGCAGATGCAGCGGTGTTAAGTTTAGGCATTTACACCTTCGCCGATCACTATTCGCA
>CAMDFE010000012.1 GCA_945897395.1 Chryseobacterium gleum
GGCGTTTCCGACTGCAGTGGCAATAGCACTTTCATTTCTTTCGATTGGGGATATCCGGAAAATGCTTCTTTGGAAAATTTAGTCATCAACGAAATTCTTTTCAATCCATATGTTGGCGGTTTCGACTTCGTTGAACTTCGAAATACCACTACAAAGGCAATCTGCATAAAACATTTATCCATTGCAAACGGATATTTGAATACAGGCGCTGACAATGAAACAGGAACGACAGAGGGACGAATCATTCTACCGAATGAGTTCATTCTCTTTACGGAAGATGAAACCAATCTTGAAGAATTGTACCCTTCCATTCTAACCAAAAATATCATTCGAGTGAATGCCCTTCCCACTTTCAACAATTCAGATGGAACATGCATTATTTACTCGAATCAAAATGAAATTATTGATGAACTGAATTATTCTGAATCGATGCATTTCCAATTGCTCAATTCATTTGAAGGTGTCTCGCTCGAAAGGCTTTCAGACGCAATGCCCACCGATCAACAAAGCAACTGGCACAGCGCCTCTGAGTCATCCGGATTCGCGACTCCAGGAGCAGAAAATTCACAATCGCTCTCCATCGAAAATATGAACGGAGTCTTCGAACTTTCAACAACTATTTTCTCTCCAGATAATGATGGAATGGACGATGTTATTCAATTTCATTTTTCAGAAATGAAATCGGGATGCGTAGGTAACTTGACCATATACAACGAACGTGGTATTCGCGTCAAACGCTTGGTTCGAAATGAATATTTAGGTCCTGAAGGAATTGCAATTTGGGACGGTCTTTCTGATAATGGCGAAGCACTTGCAATAGGCATTTACATTGCTACCTTTGAAGCATTCAACGAAGATGGAATACAGGTCAACTACAAACGAGATTTTATTTTAGCCCGCAAACTATGAGCTTCTACTTCGTTCGTACACCTAGAGTTTTACATTGGCTCTTCAACAAAGTCACTTGGCGCATTGAACATTCAAAAGCGATATATCTAACCTTCGACGACGGTCCGAATCCGGCGGTTACCCTACCATTACTTGAACTTCTGAAAAAGCACAATGCAAGTGCAACTTTTTTTTTATTGGGAAAAAATGCTGAGAAGTATCCTGAGCTCGTGCAGCGAATTCTAGAAGAAAATCATTCCATTGGATTTCACTGCAATGAACACACGAATTCGCGAAAGCTCAATCGTGTTGAACTGTTAAAGAATTTCAAACTACCCAATTCTATTCCTTCAACACTGCTATACAGACCTCCCTATGGAAAGCTGAGGATTTGGCAATACAACTATTTGAAAAATAAATTGCCATTGATTGGATGGACATTAATGCCCGGTGATTTCGATTCGAATAAAAAATTCGAGGTGCAATTAAACGACCTGAAATTGGCGAAGTGCGGAGATATAGTCGTGTTGCATGAACTTCCAAATACGATAGCGTTGCTTGAAGCGTACTTCGAACAAACTTCTACTATTTCGTTTGAGAAATTGTAGGGTTGTGTCTTTTTAAAAAGTATTTCTTATTATTGCTATATGAACCTTAAGCAAAACCTTCTGACCCTTTTGGGTTTATTTTTGTGCCTTTCATCTTGGGCGCAAACCGGAACTGTAAAATTCACAGGGAAAATCACCGATTCGCAATCGCAAAAGCCACTTGGCGCTGTGTTGGTGTATTTCGAAAACACTTCTTACGGAATGAGTTCAACGCCAGAAGGAAACTTCAGCATTGAGGCTCCTGCAGGAAACTACACCCTTATTGCCGCCTACTTAACCCATCAGACCTTCAAAAAAGAAATCAGCCTAACGGCGAATCAAGAATTCAACATAGCATTAATGTCGAACGACAATCAAATGAATTTGGTTGTTGTTTCTGCGGGAAGATATGAGCAGAATATTGGTGAGGTTACGGTAAGTATGGAAGTGATTCAGCCGAAATTAATTGAAGATAAAAACGCCGTGAACATTGACGAGATTTTGCAACAAACTCCGGGTGTCGCCATTGTAGACGATGAGCCTCAAATCCGCAGTGGAAGCGGGTATAGTTTTGGGGCAGGAAGTCGGGTTCAAGTATTGGTAGATAACATTCCCATTCTAAGCGGAGATGCCGGAAAGCCAAGTTGGGGATTTCTTCCAACAGAAAATGTATCGCAAGTTGAAATCATCAAAGGTGCGAGCAGCGTGCTGTACGGAAGCTCGGCATTAAGCGGTGTGATCAACTTCAGAACCGCCTACCCCACTTTAAAACCAAAAACAAAAGTTTCTGTTTATCACGGATTTTATTCCAAGCCGCAATCCGATTCAGCGGTTTATTGGAACAGACAAGGAATGAAAAGCGGAATTAATTTTCTTCATTCAGAAAAATTTGGAAAACTTGATTTTGTGCTTGCCTCGAGCGTGCAATACGACGACGGGCACTTAGGTCCAATTAAAGACACATCAGACGGTAGTTTTTCGAATGGCGGTTATAATCCTACGAAAGTCGATCGTTACAACGCCGCCAACAGAGCGCGCTTAAATCTGAATCTTCGATACCGTTTAGCAGACCGACTTTACATTGGTCTTGCTGGAATTTATTCAACCGGCAACTCACTGGCTACTTTGATTTGGGATAATAGCTCTACTGGGCTTTACGGGGCTTATGCGGGCAGCGCTACACGCACCATTCAGCAATTGTACACAGTAGACCCTTCCATTCAATACACGAGTAAAAAAGGCGCGGTGCACTCGTTGAAATCGAGGTGGCAATCATTAGACAACAACAATGATAACAACCAAGGAAATTTCTCGGATGTCTTCTACACGGAATATCAAGTGCAGAAAAACTGGGAGCTCAATAAAATTAAAAATCTAACTACGACTGCTGGGGTGGTAAACACGAAGACCGATGCACGAGGGCAATTGTTTGTCGGTGGAAATCCAGACGGACACAACCAAGCAAGAAATACCGCTGCCTATTTTCAAGTCGATAAAAAAATTGGTGAGCGCCTGAATCTTTCAGGCGGTGTGCGTTACGAGCAATTTCTATTGAATGAAGAAAAAAATGGCAAGCCCGTATTTCGCGCAGGAGCAAATTACAAATTGGGACAAGCAACCTACATGCGCGCATCATACGGACAAGGTTATCGCTTCCCGAGTATAGCAGAGAAGTTCATTGTAACTGGATTGGGTGCCATTCAAGTTTTTGCAAATCCAGACTTAAAACCAGAGACTTCATACAACGCCGAAATAGGAATTAAGCAAGGATTTAAAATTGGAGAATTCAAAGGATTTATTGACGTAGCCGTGTTCCAACAAGAGTTTCGGAATTTTATTGAATTCACTTTTGGGCAATGGTCGCCGGTTCCACTATCAGACTTAGGTCAAATATCAAAAGTCATTGGATTCAAAAGTTTGAATACCGGTGGCGCGAAAGTTCAAGGTGCTGAACTAAGTATTATGGGAACCGGGAACATTCGCAAGACTCGTTTCGATGTGTTGGCGGGTTACACGTATACAAAACCTATGAGCACCACGCCTGACTACGTCTATGCACAAACGGCACAAACTCCAGGAACACTTGTCATTCCACAGTTTTCTCAAGCATCCTATTTAACCACAAGCGAAAACACGAACAGCAATATCTTGAAATATCGCATGCAACACCTTATAAGAATAGATGTTGGTGCAACCCGCGGTGCATTTAATTCAGGAATAAGCTTTCGGGCAAATTCACACATGCAAAACATTGATAAAGCTTTTTCTCAGCTCGAACAGGAGCTTCCCACTGAATTCAATCCGGGAATTAATTCATGGCGTGCTAATCACACCAAAGGCGACTATGTTTTCGATGCGCGAGTTGGCTATACCTTTTCAGAAAAACATAAGGTTGCGCTCATCATGAATAACCTTCTCAATCGGGAATATGCTATTCGTCCGCTTGCCATTGAAGAACCTCGCGTAACCATGGTGCAATACACCTTAAGTTTGTAGCATGAAAGGACTTGGCATTATTCCCGCTCGATTCGGTAGCACACGCTTTCCTGGAAAGCCGTTGATTGAAATCAACGGAAAATCCATGATCCGAAGGGTAATTGACCAAGCAAAAAAATGTTCTTCGCTTTCTGATGTTTGGGTGGCAACAGACGACGAGCGCATATTCAAGCATGTTGAAGAATACGGCTGCAAGGCGTTTTACACTTCTGAAGATTGCAACAGCGGCACTGAACGCATTTGCGAACTCCTTCCGAACATCCTAGGGCATTTCGATTTTGTGTTGAATATTCAAGGTGATGAGCCTTTTGTTCATGTTGAATCGTTGGAAGAACTTTCGAATGCCCTAATCGCTTCAAAAACCGATATTGCTACGTTGGCCGTTCAAATAGAAAACAGCGAAGAAGCGAATGATTCGAATAGAGTAAAAGTGGTGTTCAGTGCTTCCGGAAGAGCACTCTATTTTTCACGATCAACCATACCCTTTGCTCGAAATGGCGAACCCGATTACTTCAAGCATCTGGGTGTTTATGCTTACACGACGAATGCCCTTCAACAACTAAAAACGCTGAAACCTTCATCTTTGGAAATAACAGAATCGCTCGAACAACTTCGTTGGTTAGAGCATGATCTAACTATTTCGGTCGTAGTGACTTCCCACGACTCAACAGGAGTCGACACTCCCGATGATTTACTGAAATATCGGCCGTAGCCTTGTAAGACCAATAAAAATCCGTATTTTCGCATTATGCAGTTCGAAAACCTAATCAAAGATTTATTGTACTCCAACGATTGCGTGGTTCTTCCCAGTTTGGGCGGATTCATTGCAAAATACAAGGGGGCAACTTTGAATACGAGCCTGCACACAGTCTACCCTCCTCAAAAAACAATCGGATTCAATCCTCAAATTAAAGAAAACGACGGCTTGTTGGTTTCTGCTCTTTGCGCGTTGAACAACTGCACATATGCCGAAGGGAAGATTGAGTTAGATGCTTGGGTGAAAGAGCAATCGAACACGTTACTTCGTGGTGAAAAAATTTCTTGGAAAGGAATTGGAATTCTGTTTCAAGATCGTCTAGGAAAAATTCAATTCATTCCAGACAGCAAAGGAAATTTCTCACTTGAATCATTCGGATTAGAAAAGATTATTCTTGTTCCTGTCGAGCGAAAAATAGAAGAGCCTTTAACTGACGACGTTTCCGTGCTTGAAAAACGAGCTGCTCAAGGATCTAAATGGATCTGGAAAGCTGCTGCAGTATTAGCACTACCTATATTGGGTGTTGGAATATTTGCTCTATCACAAAAGATTGAATCGACAGACTGGCAATATGCTTCCTTCAAACTTTTTGGAACAAAAAGTCGCGTTGCTCAATACAACCCAGCTGTTACGAGAACTATTCCAACATACACCGTAACGGCAGATACTTACATTGTCCCTGCTCCTGCGGTTAATGAGACTGCGGAAACCGCTCCAATTCGTGTAGAAGAAACTGAGGCGGTTGCAACAAGTAAAAAGAAATACGAAGTTATTGTCGGCGCCTTCGCCGTTTCTGATAATGCTAAACGTTTGGTTCGCGACTTAAAGAAGAAAGGTTTCAGCGCCGCACTTTCCTCAAGAAAAGGAAATCTTCAGCTGGTTTCGTCGGGAAGCGAAGACAATTACGAAGCAGCTCTTCAACAATTGGATCGCGCAAAAACCGAGATTAGCTCTTCTTCTTGGTTAAAAGAAAATTAACACTTTATTTAGAAACGTTTCACGTCGTTTGTTCTTGTTTTGGCTACCAATCTAACCGAATTATGCGTATAGGAGAACGAATTAAGAACAGAGCAAAAGATTTACGTCTTGGGCCAACAGAATTGGCTAAGATCATTAACACATCTAAGCAAAACGTTTATGGAATTTACAGAAGAGATTCTGTTGATTCGAGACTTTTATTCGATTTATCGAAAGCCCTAGGTACCGATTTCTTTTCGCTTTACTCTAAACTTCTTTCAAGTGGTTCTTCATTAGAAGAAGCGAACGAGTTTAAAGCAGAAAGTTTGGAAAACGACATCGTTGCGGTGAAAAAAGAATTGACTGATCTTCGTGAAAAGTATGCCTTACTTCGCGCATTGTTCGAAGCAAAAACAGGAGAGAAAATCCCAGAATTCTGATCTTAACTTACCTTTGGCTTCATGAATTATGAAGCGGTAATTTTCGATTTTGGAGGTGTACTATTTGAAATAGATTACAACGCCCCAGCAAAAGCTTTCGAAGCGCTAGGAATGGACTCTTTTAAAGCAGTCTATTCTCAGGCAATGCAGAATGAAATTTTCGATTTGTTAGAAACAGGAAAAGTTCCGGGAGATTCTTTTTACGATTGGATTTCAAATTATCTTCCGAATGCTTCCCGTCTAGAATTGGAAGACGCTTGGAACAGCATCTTACTTCATCTGCTCCCGGAACGTGTTGATTATATTTTCACGTTGAAAGAAAAAGGCATTCGTACGTTCATCTTCAGCAATACGAATGAATTGCATGTTGAAGTTTTTGAACGAATGATTGAAAACACCTACGGGCTAGAAAAATTCAAATCGGCTTTTGAGTTTGTTCACTACAGCAATGTGCTGGGTATGCGTAAACCCAACCCTGAATCCTTCCTGGAAATTTGTCGACTTCATGGACTTACCCCCGAAAAAACAATTTTTATCGACGATTCAATTCAACATGTGGAAGGGTCTAGTCGTGCAGGGTTAAAAGGACTGCACCTTCTTCCTCAACAAACACCGGCTGAATTGATTGACCCTTTAATTTAATTTGAAGGCCTTTTTACTGATGGGCTTCGTGAACGACAACGGCACCTTTTTCTTAATGCCTAATCCCTTGGCTTGAACATAACCCGATGCTTGAAGCTCTATTTCATCTTTAAACATCAGAGAAAGTGCATTTCCTAAAAAGCCTTCGACATCTGTGATATTCGTAAACACTTTAACATCGTAAACCTGAGAAGATTTCGGGCCCAAGACTACGGGTTCTGCTAACGATAAGGTTCCAGCAACATTGCCGTCGATGCGAAGCTCCAAATCAGATTCATACAGCGTTATTTTATACGGATTGGGATTTTCAAGACCAATTCGTAAAACCGCAGCCACATGATTGTTGGTTAATTCAGATAAATCGAAATCTTCCACGCGCTTCACCTTTACCTCTTGATATATTTCACAAGAAGTAAAAGTGAACGCCGTGAAAAGCATCAATAACCATTGAATTGAAATTCGATTCTTTCTCATAAGCCTCACCCTTTTTCTAATTCAACCCAGAACGAAATTTACTTCGAGAAATTATCGAAGAAATAAGGAATGGTTTCAATTCCCTTATAGTAATTAACCAAACCGTAATGCTCATTTGGTGAATGCAATGCATCTGTATCCAATCCAAAGCCCATTAAAACAGTCTTTAGGTTCAATTCAGACTCGAACATGGCAACGATAGGAATTGATCCTCCTCCGCGAGTTGGAATTGGTTTCTTGCCAAAAGTTTTCTCCATGGCATCTGATGCCGCAATGTATGCTTTGCTGTCTGTTGGAGTAACAACCGGTTCACCACCGTGGTGCGGACGAACTTCAACACGAACACCTGCTGGCGCAATAGCCTTGAAGTGATTTGAAAACATCTCAGTAATCTGAGCTGTGGTTTGATGTGGAACCAAACGCATAGAAATTTTCGCAAATGCTTTCGATGGAAGGACAGTCTTTGAACCTTCTCCAATGTATCCTCCCCAAATACCGTTGCAATCCAACGTTGGACGAACACCAGTGCGCTCAATCGTAGAATATCCTTTTTCACCGTAGAGCGCATCTATATCTAAATCTTTCTTGTATGCCTCTTCATCGAAAGGCGCAGCATTCAACGCTGTGCGTTCCTCAGCTGTTAACTCCTGAACGCTATCATAGAAACCTGGAATGGTAACGTGATTATTCTCGTCGTGAAGTGAAGCAATCATCTTCGCTAAAACATTAATCGGATTAGCAACCCCACCGCCGTAGACACCACTGTGTAAATCGCGATTCGATCCCGTTACTTCAACTTCAACATAACTTAATCCTCTTAAGCCACAGTCGATACTTGGAACGTCGTTCGCTATAATGCTCGTGTCTGAAATCAATACCACATCTGCCTTCAATCTTTCTTTATTCGCCATGCAGAAAGGGCCTAGGTTGGTTGAACCTGCTTCCTCTTCTCCTTCAATCATGAACTTAACATTGCAAGGCAATGAATTCGTTTTCCACATAGCTTCAAACGCCTTCACGTGCATGAACATTTGTCCTTTATCATCGCAAGACCCACGAGCGAAGATGGCGCCATCTGGATGCACTGCCGTTTTTTTAATCGTAGGCTCAAACGGAGGCGTGTGCCACAATTCAATTGGATCTGCTGGCTGCACATCGTAGTGTCCGTAAACCAAAACCGTTGGCTTGCTTGGATCAATTAATTTCTCTCCGTATATAATCGGATGTCCATTTGTAATACAAACTTCTACATTATCTGCTCCTGCGTCGCGAAGATGCTTCGCCACCAAATCTGCGCATTTCGCCACCTCTTCCTTGTAAGCCATATCGGCGCTAATGCTTGGAATACGCAGTAGTTCGAACAACTAGCTTAGGAAACGATCTTTATTTTCATTGATAAAATCTTGTGCTGCTTTCATGACATTTAATTTGTGATCGAAAGATACGATGGAACCTTTTAAATTCAGAATGAAAAACCAACGAAGACGAATATCTTTGCAGCAATGAGTAGCGTGAATTTCGAAAATACCGCGGTAGCGTTTCAACATAAAAACAACGGCCAACTTAAGCGCTCGTTTTGGCTTTTCAAGCTAATTGCTTCCCCGGCTTTGGTTAAATTGGGAAGTTCTTTAACGAATCTTGCCGTAGGCCTAGGAATTCCCATTGGTTGGGCCATTAAGAAAAATATCTTTTCCCAGTTTTGTGGTGGAATAAATATTTCAGAAAGCAAGAAAGCCGCGCACCACCTGGCAAAAAGTGGCATTGGCTCTATTCTCGATTACAGTGTGGAAGGAAAAGAAAATGAAAAAGATTTCGACTTTACGGCAGATGAAATTATGCGCACCATTGATGCGTCCGAGAACAACAACGATATTCCCTTCAGCGTATTCAAAGTAACAGGGATCTGCAGATTTTCTTTGTTGGAAAAAGTAAATGCAAAGCAAGCGCTTTCAGCCAATGAAGAAGTTGAGTGGGAACGCGCTGCTGGACGCGTGTTCAGCATATGCGAGCATGCGCATAAGAAAAATGTGGCGTTGTTTATTGACGCCGAAGACTCTTGGATTCAAGATGCGATTGACGAGCTTGCTGAAAACATGATGGTTCAATTCAACCAGAAGGATTTCATTGTGTACAACACGATTCAGTTGTATCGTCACGACCGCCTAGCATATTTGAAAGCTATGCATACCCGTTTACGCGAGAAGGGCGCAAAGACTGCCGTGAAGTTGGTTCGCGGCGCCTATATGGAAAAGGAACGCAAGCGTGCTGCTGAAATGGGCTATGTGGATCCGATTCAATCTACCAAAGAAAATACAGATCGCGATTTCAATTTAGCGGTTGACTATTGCTTGGATCACATTGAAGACACCGCTATTTGCTGTGGTTCTCACAACGAAGAAAGCTCTGCGCTGTTGGTTGAAAAAATGAATGCTCGCGGAATAGCCAGCAACGACAAGCGTATTTATTTCGCGCAATTGTTCGGCATGAGTGACCACATCAGCTACAACCTCAGTCATGCTAATTACAATGTGGCGAAATACCTTCCTTACGGGCCAATCAAAGAAGTAATGCCCTACCTGCTACGCAGGGCGCAAGAGAATACTTCGGTGAAAGGACAAACGGGAAGAGAGTTGTCTTTGATTGAAAAAGAAATTCAAAGAAGAAAAAAGGCTTAACTAAAGCTTCCAAATTTTTGTGAGCGGAGAAAATAAATAGTCACTTCCTGTTTTCACTTCCTTGCACAAAATACGTTGACGACGTTTGTTCAAGCGAACGAATTCACGCTTGTCTTTTCCATAAAGAAATTTAGCCCCGTCTGGAAGATCATCGACCATAATAATATTTTCGTGACTTGATCTATCGTAAAGCGCAAGCGTTTTAGATAAATCTATATCGCTGCATGTGGCCGCAGCAGGGTTATTCAGATATCGTTGAATGGCCTTTTCAAGATCTAACGGAAACAAATTCACATTCACAAATGGCGCGAGTGTTTCCTTGAAGCATTGCTTCCATTCAGCTCCGTGTGGCTTCACGAAATGTCCGTTACGCACATGACAAACCAAGTGAGCCAATTCGTGCATAAGTGTGATTAGGAAAGCGTATCGATTGAGGTTGTGATTGACTGTGATCTTGTAGCGTTCGCCAGGTGCATATCGGAAATCGCCGTGCTTGGTGCTGCGGCCTTTTGTAATTACCAAATCGTGCGGATAAGCCCGCAACATTTCACACACCTTCACTACTGAACCACCGGGTAAGAATGGAGTTAATGCAGTTTCTAAATCATTGGATTTAGCCATGCCTAAACGAACTTAATCCCAAGTAGGACAATTGCAATTTTTATGTGCACGTTTCGCAGCACGTTTCGGATTGTTGCATGAAGCAACACCTACCACTATAATTGCCGCAACGAACAAATAGAATAATTTCTTCATGCCCCGAAAATACAGAATATCGCGGAAGAATAGCTATCCCTTCAAAAATTATTGCACTCAAAAAAAATAAACTACCTTCGGCGTAAGTTTAAATCATGACAGGAATATTAGGAAATTTCGGACGGTATTTTTTGCTGATGCGCAGGGTTTTTTCGCGTGCAGAAAAAAAGAACATATATCGCCCGCTGATTTCCGATGAGATGATAAAAATTGGCGTGCAATCGGTTGGAATTGTTGCCTTGCTCTCTTTTTTTATGGGCGCCGTAGTCACTCTTCAAACCGCAGTGAATATTGAAAGCGGTTGGATTCCGAAATGGACCGTTGGATATACCACCAGACAAACCATGATTTACGAGTTTTCTTCCACCATTGTTGCCCTTGTATTGGCCGGCAAAGTCGGAAGTAACATTGCGTCGGAAATTGGTACCATGCGCATTTCTGAGCAAATAGATGCGTTGGACATTATGGGTGTGAACTCTGCGAGTTATTTGATTCTTCCGAAATTAATTGCATCTACCGTCATGTTTCCTTTCTTAGTTCTTTTAGCAATGAGCGTGGGTATTTGTTCCGGTGCTATTATAGGAACCATGACTAAAGCTGTTTCGCTCAACGATTTCGTCTACGGCATTCAATACGATTTCGACAGTTACGGAATTGTCTATTCGCTTATAAAAACTGTTTTCTTCGCCTTCATTCTTTCTACCATCCCAGCATACCATGGTTACTACGCAAGCGGTGGTGCATTGGAAGTTGGAAAATCAAGTACGAAAGGTGTGGTATATAGCATGGTTGCCGTAATGGTTGGGAATTATTTGCTTACTCAAATATTACTGCTGTGATTCAAGTACAGAACATATCAAAAGCATTCAAAGATGTTCAAGTGCTCACAGACATTAACATCGACTTCTTTCCCGGAAAAGTGAATTTTATTATTGGGAGAAGTGGTCAAGGGAAAAGTGTCTTGCTGAAATGCATGGTTGGTTTATTAGAGCCAAATACTGGAAGTGTTCTATACGATGGTGTTGATTTCCTCAACATGGACGAAGATCAGCACAAAGCAATTCGTCAGGAAGTGGGAATGTTATTTCAGGGAGCTGCTCTTTTCGATTCTATGACCCTTGAGGAAAACGTTATGTTTCCTCTTACGATGTTTAGTAATCTGAGCTCTGAAGAAAAATTAGCCCGGGTGAATGAATGCCTCGAACGCGTAAATCTTGTTGGCAAAAATAAATTATATCCCGCCGAACTTTCGGGAGGTATGAAAAAGAGGACAGGAATTGCTCGGGCCATTATCATGAATCCCAAATTCTTGTTTGTCGACGAACCCAACTCTGGATTAGATCCGGAAACCTCTATTGTTATAGACAACCTCATTCGCTCCATCACATATGACCTCGGTTCCACAACTATTGTGGTAAGTCACGACATGAATTCCGTTATGGAAATTGGCGATAACATCAATTTCATTAGCGGTGGAAGAGTTGAATGGCAAGGCAATAAGCATGACCTATTGAAATCTGAAAATACGGCTCTGAATAACTTTGTCTTTGCTTCAGAGTTTATGCAAGAGATTAAGGAAAACCTTAAGGGCGAATGATTATTCGCCCCCATTTCAGAAGGACGAATGATTATTCGCCCCGATGATTATCTATCTTACCCAGAACTTCTCTGTAACCGTGTGCTCTTGTGTTCTGAAAGAAACCATATACAATCCGGAAGCCACATTCGACGGAAGAGGAACTTGAATCAACTGATCCACCGATTCAATAAAGACATCTTTCGAGAAAAGCATTTGTCCGTTCATTCCAACCAATTGAATCATACCTTTTCCTAAAGCGCGTTCATCTGTAATTCGAACGGTTGCCATTTTTTCTTCAATTCCTTGGAATGAAATTACAGCAACATTTCCTTGGTTATCAATTTCCATAATGTCAGCGGCATTTCTTTCAACATGAATCTCTTCGTTCATCACCTCCATTGCACTTGGGTCGCTAGGTGCCATAGCCGCACCAATTGTTACCACACAGAACTGCCCATAGTCGCCTTCTTGAGGGCTGTTGCATGAAGTAAGCTTTGGCTTCGCTGCAATTCGATATGAATTGCCTGTAACCAATCCGAATTGATTTAACATTAACACCTCCGTTGAAGTTGTAGCTACAATAGCAGGCGCTATAGGCGTTTGCGGGGCAGCAGGATTCACTTGAGCAATTTGCCAAATGTAGGCGCCTGCACCTTGGGTGAACTGCGAATAAACAATGCTGTAAGGTGAAATCGT
>CAMDFE010000013.1 GCA_945897395.1 Chryseobacterium gleum
TGATGGATCTGTGTAAAGTTGGGTGATTTCGGTGGGAGTTAAAGCGCGGTTGTAGATAGAAATGTCGTCGAGAAATCCATTGTAATATTGCCCCCCAAAAACAGGATTCCCTCCAAATCGTAACAATTCACCTGATTGATTTAAATTTCCATTAATTAATATTTCATTTGACAAAATTCCATTGATAAAAGTTTTGCTCGTAGTTCCATCTTGAACTACGGTTGCCATTTGCCAATTACCGTAGGGATAGGTAACGTTAGAATTAAATATAAACTCTCCTGTATTTGTGAATACGGCATTTCGCAGCGACCCATTATTTTCAAGTTGAATTACCCATTGCCTACTTGGCGGCAATCCATCTTTTCCAATAATGTCAAATCTCGAAATTGGGGAGTTATTAGTCTTCAACCAAAAATTAACAGTCCGTGTATTTTGCTCAAAGCTACTATTATCATTGACTGTAATAATATCATTCACCCCATCAAAGCTATAGGCACTATTCGCATTCCCAAAACGATCAGTCGTCAACGAAGCGCCATTCACGGTTCCATTGTTTCCATTTCCACTTTCGTCATTCGCATTTCCACAAAACGGCCAATAGCCAACCAATCCGGGTTGAAGGTTTGTGGCGAGGGTTGGGCAAGGGGCTTCAACTAGACTTGTTTGATCGGTGTAGAGTTGAGTTATTTCTGCTGGGGTTAAAGCGCGGTTGTAAATGGAGATGTCATCCAAAATCCCAACAAATGGCTGACACTCTCCTGAATTTCCAAATATTAAATCTGAATTTATTACATCTGTAATTGGTGAAGCCATTTCGGCTATGAAGACAGAATTCAGGAATAATTTCCAATTCCCCTCACTGTAAGTTCCTACAACATGATTCCATTGATTTGATTGAATTAAGATTCCAGAATTAATGAAACTATTTTCTCCTGGTGTTGAGCCACCCCATGCCAATCCATATGGTAAATAATTAGAACTGATTTGATAATGAAACGCACCGCATTGGTTTCTTTTTCCGAGTACATGCCACAAATTAGAATCTGATGTCTTTCTTAGCCATACGGAGATTGTAATTCCTGTGTTTGATATATTCAGCACACTTGAAGATCCTACATTGATGTTGCTTGAATTAAAACTATACGCACTATTGGCATTCCCGAAACGATCGGTTGTCAACGTCGCGCCATTCACCGTTCCGTTGTTTCCATTCCCACTTTCGTCGTTTGCATTTCCGTTGAAAGGCCAGTAACCGACTAAGCCGGAAGATGGGATTTGGGCTGATGCAACACTCCCTGCAAACAGGGTAAGAAAAGTTAAGAGAAGGTAAGAGAGGGGAAGACGAGAAAAAGGGGAAGAGAAGGTAAGAGAGGGGAAGAAAGAGGTGATGCGGTTTTTCATAGCAAAGGTTAAATTCAGTTTGGCTGAAATTCAGTTAAAATATAAGGTTGTTCAAATATAATGTGCTAATGGTTAGACGGGTTGATTAAATTAACATTAAATCATCTGCGGAGTTGCGAGGGCAACTTGCGTTGCGAGGGCGAAATGCTTCGCGAGGGTCCTTCGGACGAGGGCAACTGG
Organism: Chryseobacterium gleum; assembly: GCA_945897395.1. Lineage (GTDB taxonomy): Bacteria > Bacteroidota > Bacteroidia > Flavobacteriales_D > Sanyastnellaceae > CAIZGX01. The sequence continues at coordinate 1,582 of CAMDFE010000013.1, forward strand.
CGCTGCGAGGGTGAATTCTTCACGAAGGTCTAAAGACGAGGGTTTAACAACGAAGTTCCAATTATGAAATAGGTATTACGAAGTAGGAATAAAACCAGAGGTTTTCCAATTACACGCAGTGTTCCAACACCGTGCTTATCAACTCCATCTTACTCATCCCTATCACCGCCGCTTGCTGAGGAATAATAGACGCCGCACTGAAGCCCGGAACGGTGTTCACTTCAATCACAGAAGGTTCTTCGTCGGGTAACAAGAAGTCTACGCGAATCATTCCACCGCAATTCAAATCGGTGTAAATACGCGCAGCTAATTCCTGAACACGCGCATAGTGGAACTCACTAATTGGAGCTGGAGTAATCTCCTTGCTCTTCCCTTCGTACTTCGCTTGAAAATCGAAGAATTCAGTCTCACTCACAATCTCTGTAACAGGCAAGGCCGTTGGCTTTCCATTCATGACAATCACCCCACAAGTGACTTCCCTTCCAGATATAAATTCTTCCACAATAATGTCCTCGTCTTCATTTCTTGCGCGAGAAATGGCCTCCATAATTCCACCTTCTTCATTGACACGTGAAGTGCCTATTGAACTTCCACCACAATTCGGTTTTACGAAACATGGCAATCCCACTTTTGCAACCACTTCTTCAGCCGTAATGCTCTCTTCTTTTCGAACAACTATCGATCGCGCAACGCGATAACCCATGGCACCTAATGTGCGTGTTGTAGCTTTCTTGTTGAACGTTAACGCCATATTCAAAACGTCGCCAGTTGTGTACTTCATTCCAATGGTATCGAAATACCCTTGCAGCAATCCGTTCTCTCCTGGAGTACCATGAACAATCATGAACACCCCGTCGAATGCGATTTTTATTCCATCAACAACTATCGAAAAATCGTTGCGATCAACTGCAACTTCCGCTTCATTCACCAACGCATACCAACGCTTTTCTTCAATCACAATCTGAGTGGGCTCAAACTTCGAACGATCTATATTCTCCATCACCATCTTTGCACTGCGCATAGAAACGACCGACTCGCCACTGTACCCGCCACAGACCACTGCAATATTTTTCATTCGTTTTTGTTTTTACAAAGATGACAATCTCCTTAACTTTCCAAAAATTATTTGTCGTGAAAAAATCAATTCTTTTTGCTTTCGTAGTAATAGCAACCTCTTTCACTGCTTCTGCTCAACAATTCAGCGTCGTGAAAGACAATGCGCACGGTAGCGTTGAAAACCAATGTCAGACCAGCACTTGCTGGAGCTTCGCTACTACTTCATTCATCGAATCAGAAATTATTCGCAAAGGATACAAAGCTGTTGACCTTTCAGAAATGTACAACGTACGCTTGACCTATCCGAAAAAAGCAGAGAGCTACGTGCGTTTTCAAGGCAAACAACAATTCGGTCCAGGCGGATTAAGTCACGACGTGCTTGCTATTATTGAAGAATTCGGAATTGTTCCGGAAGAAGTGTATTCAGGATTTGTAAACGGCGCAACAACCTACGATCACGACGCCATAGACGAAAAACTTTTAGCCGTAGTTAACGACGCTGTGAATTCTCCAACCGGCGGATACCAGAAAAATGTAAATGGAATTTTAGACGATGAGATAGGAGTCGTTCCCACTGAATTCAAATACAATGGAGCCTCATACACCCCCGCTTCTTTTCGCGACGCTATGAAGATCAATGCAAAAGAATATGTCTGCTTAACTTCGTTCACCCATCATCCTTTCTATTCTTCTTTCGTGTTGGAAGTTCCGGACAACTGGGCGAAGAGAGCGTATTACAACCTTCCGCTCGACGAATTTCAACGTGTTGCAGATTTCGCTTTAAGCAAAGGATTCACTGTTGCTTGGGACGCAGACGTTAGTGAAAAAACATTTGATGCGAGAAAGGGATTCGCTTTTGTTGAATCGTTTCAAAACGAACCTAAGATTGATCAAGTAAAAAGACAAGAGGCATTCGATAGCTTCGAGACAACAGACGATCACCTCATGCACATTACAGGAACGGCGAAAGACGATAAGGGAAATTCATACTACTTAGTGAAAAACTCTTGGGGAACTGAAGGTCTCGCCAATGGCGGGTTTCAATACATTTCTGTTCCTTACTTCCGTTACAAAACGATTTGCATGATTGTTCACAAAGACGCTCTTCCGAAAGAAATTGAAGTGAAATTGGGAATGTAATTTACTTCTTAGGTCCTAACGGGACAAGTATTCCTCCACGAATGACGAGCGGTCCATAAGGTGACCGCTCTTCTTCTGTAAAGTCGTACATGATTTGGAAATAGGTACCCAATCCGTGTCCAATACCTTGCGATATTCCTCCGCCGGCTAAAACCAAAGGAAAGGTTTCTCTTTGTGTTCCTCCAAAAGAATAAGTAGGTGCATTCACTTGATTAATCTCGGCACATGCAAACAATCCATTGAACAACCCAAAGCGCGCCCAAGCAATGCCGGCGTATATCTGCTCTTCGTAAAGACGTGTTTTGTAATACGTAAAATTGAAGCCAACGCCAGCTGAAAGCCTCTCGGTAACTCTGTATCCAACAAGTGGTGTTAAAGCCCCATAGAACATGCCTGATCCATTCGAAGAACTTAATCCAAGGCCTAGCGACCCGCCCACAACCGTGCGCTCTCTATGCGTTAAGTCGTTTAGACTCTGTTTCGATTTATCATTCGAAGGAAGTGAGTTCACGTAGTCCTCTGGCTGAGCAATACCATTCAACCCGAACAACAAAAAAGCGCCTAATAAAAACGCTTTCATTAACGAATAAATGAAACTACCGAAAGATGCGTTCCAGCCCATACTTGAACGAAATAAATTCCGCTTTCAGAAGGAAGTTCAGTTAAAACCACTTGATTGTTTCCTTGTGGAAACGTTCTGTTAATGACCTCATTCACCAATCTTCCATTCACATCAAATAAACGAATGTTTACATCAACAGCCTGAGGCAAATCGAATCCAACAGTGAACATGTCTTTTACTTCCGTTGGATATCCGTAAGCTTCAAATTCAGAAGTATTTCCTTCAACAACAAACGATGGATTGAACCCTACAAATTTCACCACGTTGTTGCCTGTACATGGAATTGCAAGCGTGTCAATTTCTTCCGCATAACAAATATCAGCTGCGCTTGAAACTCCGCCCGTAACGGTCACGGTAGACGTTGTGGTGAAGTCGTTTGAAAACTTGGTAATCGCATTCGGACTCCAAGAACTCACATAATAATTTCCGTATGAATCGTGATCAACACCGTCGCAATTGCCGAGGTTAGTTGTCGTGATGACAGATAGCGTATACGTTGAAAGATCTATCGCTTTAATGGAAGCGTTAGCGCCCCAACTCACCATAACCAGTCTGTTGTTTGCTGCATCGTAAGTCAATCCGTTTGGAGTGCTCGTAGTATTCGCAACAACAATTGAACTTGAAGGGGCGGCAAGATTTGCAACATTCACTTCATGAATTTTCTTCGCCGAAAAGTCAGACACCCACAATTTGTCGGTCCCGTTGCTTGCCATTCCATTTAAAAACGTGGTGCCCGAAAGAGTAATGGTCATAACCTGCGCGCCAGTGGTCACATCGTAACCCTTCACTGCGCTTCCTACAATAGAAAATAAAACGCCGTTCATCACTTCCATTCCGTAGTTCGATTTAGCCACACCCAATGTGCCCTGTGGAACAGCATCGCTATTCATACGCACGACGTTGTTCCCATTTCCAACTAAAAAAATCTGATTGGTCGGGTCGTACTCAACGCCTTCAATAGAAGTTAACGATTGTGCCTGTGATAGACTAGCGCTTAGGGCTAAAACAAAAAATAGAATTTTTTTCATGTTGAAGTTTATATGATCGGCAATTTACACATGTAAATCTATATCCGCGAAAGAAATTCTATCTTTGAAAAATGAATCATCAAGTAGATCTTACAACCAAACTTGGAATTTTAGGTGGCGGACAGCTCGGCAGAATGCTCATTCAAGAAGCTGTTAACTTCAACATTCACATTTCTGTATTAGACCCTTCGGTTAATGCGCCTTGCGCTGCACTAGCCAATTCTTTCGTAGTTGGGAATTTCAACGACTACCAAACGGTGCTCGATTTCGGAAAAACTGTTGATGTACTTACCATTGAAATTGAACACGTCAACATTGAAGCTCTTGAAGAACTAGAGCGTCTTGGGAAGAAAGTATTTCCTACACCACAGGCCCTTCGTACCATACAAGACAAAGGACTTCAAAAACAATTTTATAAAGCAAACAACATTCCCACCGCTCCTTTCCATTTAATCGATAACGCAGAAGATGCGTTGTTGTTTAAAGAAAAAGGACCGTTCATGCAGAAGCTTCGCAAAGGCGGATACGACGGGAAAGGCGTAACTCCTCTTCGCACAGAAGCAGAGTTTAACGCCGCGTTCGATGCCCCCAGCGTGTTGGAAGAATTCGTTCCTTTCGTGAAAGAACTTGCAGTGATTGTTGCTCGAAATGAAAGCGGAGAACTGACTACTTTTCCTTTGGTTGAAATGGAATTCAATCCGGAAGCGAACTTAGTAGAATTCATTTTCTCTCCAGCTAACGTGAACGTTGAAATTGAAAACAACGCGAAAAAAATAGCAACAGACATCGCCAACAAGCTAGAGCACATTGGTTTATTAGCCATTGAATTATTCCTTACCGAAGACGGAAATTTATTGGTGAATGAAATCGCTCCTCGTCCGCACAACAGCGGTCACCACACCATTGAAGCCTGCTTCGTTTCGCAATACGGCATGCACCTTCGAGCCATCTTGAATATGCCTTTAGGCAGCACAGGACTTCGCACTCCGGCTGTCATGATTAACCTCTTGGGTGAAAAAGGATTCGAGGGAAAAGCGCGTTACGAAAACATAGAAGAAGTGCTTCACACCGAAGGTGCATACATTCATTTATACGGGAAGGAAGACACCAAGCCCTTCCGAAAAATGGGACACATTACGGTGTGCAACTCGAATCTCGAAGAGGCGAAGGATATTGCCAGACGGTTCTTGAAAGAGGTAAAGGTTGTATCCTAGATGTTTTCACAAGGTGCTTCGCAAGGTTCTATGAAAGGACGCTTCGCGTAGCGACCTTCCACAGGACCTTCCACAGGACCTTCCATCGGACCTTCCACCGGACCTATTCCACGAATCAAGCTTCCACCCAATCGCCATATTCCTTAATGAGCGAAATAAGCTCATCAACCGCTTGCGCTTCGTCGATGTTCTTCTTCACCACATTCTTTTCTTTGTAAAGCGTAATCTTACCAACGCCTGTTCCAACATAGCCGTAATCGGCGTCTGCCATTTCGCCCGGACCGTTCACAATGCAACCCATGATTCCGATCTTCACGCCCTTCAAATGCGAAGTGCGTGAGCGAATCTTAGCCGTAGTTTCTTGAAGATCGAAAAGTGTTCTTCCACAACTTGGACAAGAAATATATTCTGTTCTTGAAATACGTGTGCGCGTGGCTTGAAGAATTCCAAATGCAATCGCATTCGATTTCGCCAAAGAAGATTGACTGCTAGAAATAAGAACGCCATCGCCCAATCCGTCTAGCAACAAGGCTCCTACGTCGGTTGAAGAATAAAGCGTGTACGCTTCCTCTTCGATGTTGTAGGTGGAAGAAAGAACAACCGGACAAGTGACGCCGTGATTCATCAAACGGAAAATCGCCGTTCTTCTGTGCTGCACAACATACTCATGCGAAGACTTCAACAACAACACAACAGTTGAATCTTGTTTCAGCACGGCTAAAAAACTTTCTGTTAAATCTTCCAATTCAACTTCAACAAAATTCAACTCGCCCGAACGTTCATTCGGTTGGGTGTATTCGCTTGAAGATAAAACTGGATAATGACGATCTCTATTTTTATGTTGAAGCCATGCTGCGTGTTCCATAGCAACACCAAGGGTTCCAGGAATTTCAAAATTCACCGTGTTCTTTCCAACAAACAAATAATCGCAAGCCGAATCAGACAAATTCCACTTGTCCATATCTATTGAATATGCGTAACCCACTGCGAAAAGTGAAGCCGCAGTAATCGATTCGCGGTTCGAATAATCCGCGAAAACACGCGGAACATTTTTTCCTCCAATATTTAAAACTTCGTGTGTGTGTCTTCTTGAATAAGAGAAAAAATCAATTGGAATTTCTTCCGCAGGAATGTGTAATCCAAGCGTTCTATTCGCATAACGATCAACCAACAATTTCGCTACAGGCATCTCTGCTTCCGGGGCTTCAGTCAATGAAACACGAACGGTGTCGCCAATGCCGTCTTCCAACAAAGTACCAATTCCAATAGCCGATTTAATTCTTCCATCTTCACCATCACCCGCCTCTGTAACACCGAGGTGCAAAGGAAAAACTTCACCCGCTTCCAAAAGTGTTTGAACCAACAAACGATAGGCTTGCACCATCACTTGCGGATTAGAAGCCTTCATGGAAATAACCAAGTTCTTGTAATTGCAATCGAGGCAAATGCGTATGAACTCCATGGCCGATTCCACCATGCCTTCAGGGGTGTCACCATAACGACTAAGAATGCGATCTGAAAGCGAACCGTGGTTCGTTCCAATACGCATCGCTGTTCCGTGTTCTTTGCAAATTTCCACAAGTGGGATGAATCGGTCGCGAATGCGTTTCAATTCAGCAGCGTAAGATTCATCTGTGTAAACAATTTCCTCAAACTTCTTTTTATCTGCGTAGTTCCCCGGGTTCACACGAACCTTCTCTACAATGCGCGCTGCAATCTCTGCGGCGTTCGGAGTGAAGTGAATGTCGGCAACCAGTGGAATGTTATAACCCGCTTTTTGAAGTTCTTCGCGAATGTTGCGAAGATTTTCAGCTTCGTTTTTACTTGGAGCTGTAATACGCACCAACTCACAACCCGCTTCAATCATGCGAATACTCTCAGCAACGGTTGCTTCGGTATTCATGGTGTCGGCCGTGGTCATTGACTGCACACGAATAGGCGCATCGCCGCCCATGGTTAATTCACCAATGGTTACTGAGCTCGTTTTAATGCGCTTGTAACCAAATAAATCTTCGCAGAATGGTTTCATTTACTCAGTAAGCTTACTCATTTCATCGTTCATCTGAGCCTCAACCGCTTTTGTTACCGAGTCTGCAGAGTTCTCTAATTGATTAAATGACTCTTCCAATTCCTTGGTTAGAATATCTACGTATTTCCCGTCTTTGATGCATTCTTTCGTCTGGTCGTTTATATCGCTTGGTTTGAAATCTGCTTTCGGAAATTTCTCTGAGATCTTTGCTGAAACGCAATCACAAATTTTCACGCCGTCCTCTTTCGCATAAAGACTACCCACAGTTTTTCCGCATTCAGATTTAACCTCTGCGCGTTTCTCGTCGTTCCATGCGCCGCAAGAAGCAAGACTTACTGCGATTGCTACGAATAATATTAATTTTTTCATGTTGAAATATTTAGTTTAAAGTTTACTCTATTATTTAAAAACACGCTCACTGGCAGATTTGTTCTTGTTCGCCAATTGTCCGCATGCCGCGTCAATATCTTTTCCTCTTGAGCGACGCACATTCACAATCATGTTCTTGCTTTCCAAGAACTTGGCAAAAGCATCTACACGCTCAGGACTGGCCTGCTGAAACTCCCCGTCGTCAATCGGATTGTATTCAATGATATTTATTTTAACTGGAAGCTGCTTGCAAAATTCCGCCAACTCCTTAGCATCTTGGATCGTATCGTTGAAGTCTTTGAAAATGATGTATTCGAACGTTATGCGCGTTCCTGTTGCTTCATGGAAATACTTCAAGGCCTCGGATAATGCAGCCAAATTATTCGAATCGTTAATCTCCATAATCTTGCTGCGCTTAACGTCGTTAGCCGCGTGCAACGAAAGCGCCAGGTTGAACTTCACCTTATCGTCGCCAAGCTTTTTAATCATCTTAGCGATTCCCGCTGTGCTCACGGTAATGCGCTGTGGCGACATGCCCAGTCCTTCCGGACTGGTGATCCATTGGATGGAGTGCATCATGTTGTTGTAGTTGAGCAACGGCTCTCCCATGCCCATATAAACAATGTTCGTAAGCGGAGTCTTGTATCGCGTAAGTGCCTCGTTACGTAAATAATTCACTTGATCGAAAATTTCTCCGCCCGTTAAATTGCGTAACATTTTCAATCTTCCGGTAGCACAGAATTTACACGCTAAGCTGCAACCGACCTGCGAAGAAATGCAAGCTGTCATGCGCTTTGTTGAAGGAATTAACACTCCTTCCACCACCTTATCTCCATCTACTTTAAACGCGCATTTAATGGTCTTGTCTGCACTTATTTGCTGCTCATGCATGACTGCCTTAGACAAGTAATACTTCCCATCGAGGACCTCACGTAATTCTTTGGGCAAATTCTGCATGTCAGAAACACTTGCAGCCCCTCGCTGCCACATCCATTCCCTAATCTGCTTCGCACGAAACGAAGGAGCGCCAAGTGTTTTCAACTCGGACATTAGTTCTTCCGAACTCAATTCTCGCAAATCCTTTTTTGTATTCATGCCATGCAAAGATAGATAGCTTACATTTGAATCACATTGTCTTTTCATGAAGCGACTGATTTTTATATTCATCTTTTCCCCTGCGATAATCTGTTTCGGGCAAACGGATAGTCTTGACGTTGTTCTCGCCCCCGATACCGTCATGCCTTTTCCGGAAATTAACATCGAGGACTTCGAAATGGCTCCCTTGCAAATTCTTGAAGACGACTACAACTCCAAGGATTACATTCGATACATGTGCTTCTTCACCGGGGTTGATTTCGGCTTGGTTTCATTGCAAAACACAACGTTTCCAATACAGCCAAAACAATCGTTCGCTGTACGACTGAATCTGGTGGAATATAAAAAGCAGTTGTTCGAAAATAGATTTGGTTTTTTCTCGGGAATTTCATTGGGCTACCAGCAAATCGGATTTCAAGATAATTTCACTTTTATTATTCTAGATGATCAAACACTTATTCAGCCAGATATCCTCGATTACGTGAAGAACCAACTTCGTTCCTTTTCGGTTTCTATTCCGTTTATGTTTGAAATAAATAGCAAAAACACGTTCAAGAAAAATGTCCATGTTGCGTTTGGTGTGCAAGAGAGCTACCGCTACGCGAACAGCTCTTATCAGATGCACAAGACCGGTGAAGCCACCATCATTCGAAAAAACAGCGAAGACATTCATGTAAACAGATTCAATCTTGAAGCGTGCGTGCGGGTGGGTTTTCAGAATCTAACTTTTTTCGCTTCGCGCTCATTAACACCACTTTTTAGCGCCAATAAATTTCAAACTGAAATTTATCCAATGACCATTGGGCTATGTATAATTCCAGCCAATACCAAACCCAGCGATTCAGAAAATTTCGATTTTTAATCCCATGACATTACGATCGCGCATATACGTTTCGCTTTTTTCAGTCATTGTCATTTCCTTTTTGGCAACGGGAATTGTCGCATGGATCGACCACTACGAGCACGACATTACTTACAACGAAGAACGTATTGCGGAGAAAGAAAAATCCATTCGGGAATCACTTGATTATTTGCTGCTTCAAAACGGCGGATTCATTGACGCTGATTCCATTTCTATGCTTCTGGGCGACAAGGTTTGCGAGCTTTCTGAAGTGAACGATATGTTCATTACCATCTACGATTTGAATGGAAGGTATCTCGTGTCTATGAACACCGACACTGCAGAAGGTTTAAAAATTCCAATGCAACTCAATGCGGAACTTACTACGCAAATAACGACTTCAACAAAAAAGAAAGCCATTATACTTCCCTCTGAAACAAACGCCACTCAAAATTTAGCCTATTGGTGTTTCAGCGATGACTATGGCAGACCGCTTGCGCTAGTTGGAATGTTGTATGAAAAGAAAGATGTCGAGAAAGTTAAGCTCTGGAATTTTATGCAAGAAATTGGAAAAACATTCTTGGTGCTTTTCGTCGTTGCAGCAGCCATAGCTTTCCTCATAACACGAGATTTCACACGTTCGCTCAGCAAGCTTAGCGACAGCATCAATCATTTGAAACTCGGAAAAAAGAATGAGAAGTTAGAGTGGGAGAGCAACGATGAAATTGGACAACTTATTCAAGAGTACAACAGCATGTTGTTTCAGTTGGAAGCCAGCGCCGATAAGCTAGCGCAACAGGAGCGTGAAACAGCTTGGCGCGAAATGGCGCAGCAAGTAGCACATGAGATTAAAAATCCGCTTACGCCCATGAAGCTGCGCATGCAACATCTGCAACGTTCATGGCAAGACAATCCGGAAGAATTTCAAACACGCTTGAACGATTTCGTGCAGGGCATGACCGATCAAATAGATACGCTCTCGCACATTGCGCAGGAGTTTTCAAACTTTGCAAAAATGCCGCAGTCGAAGAACGAACGATTGAATCTTCAAGACATCGTGAAGTCGGTTCTATCAACATTTGAAAACGAAAACCAAACGATTTCCTTTTATCAAAACACCCGTGAATCTGCGTTCGTTTTTGGAGATAAATCTCATGTCATTCGTGTATTGAACAACCTCATAACAAACGCTATTCAGTCTATTCCTACTGAACTGAAAAAGAAAATTTCTCTCGGATTGCGCTTTTCTAAAAATCACGTTACAATTAAAATAACCGATAACGGGAGTGGAATTTCACCAGAAATTTCAAAGCGTATTTTCATGCCGAATTTTACTACACGCAGCGCCGGTAGTGGACTTGGTTTGGCAATGGTAAAGAGTATCGTTACGCAAATGAACGGGAAGGTCGCATTCCGAACTCAGGTAGATAAAGGAAGTTCCTTCTTCGTTATTCTTCCACTAGATCAAAAAGCATAGGTCTGCTCGGAGCAGCATCGTTGGCGAAATTTGAAACTTGCAAATTCAAGATGTAACGTCCGTCTACAATTTCATTCGGAACGTAAATGAATTCCGTGATGGTTTTTTGAAAATTCGGATTCGAAGGAACATTCCAAAACAAATGATGCGCAGCAAGCTCTCCGCCATCCTCCTCGCGATCTACACTGGGTAAGTCAATGAGCAAATGCTGAACCCCTGCATCAACAATACGCTGCATAGCTCCAATTGTTAAATAAGGAAAATTCGTACCTGAGTATTGTCTCTGCATTTTCGAATGGTCATTCGGTTTTGTGCGAATAATAAGCGCGTCAACTTTCAAGTCCATTCC
>CAMDFE010000014.1 GCA_945897395.1 Chryseobacterium gleum
AAGTCTATTATATGTGCGACATGAATCGATTTAGAAAATTACTTATTTTGTCAATTTTCCTTTTCTGCGTAACGGCAATTGGAATTTGTCAAGCCCCACCAACTCCGCCAATTGGTGGAGCCGCGCCGTGTGGTGGTCCATTCGGAACAGTTTGTCCTATCGATGGCGGCCTAAGCTTACTCATTGCAGCAGGAGCAGCCCTAGGAGGGAAAAAAGCATTCGATCTTAAAAAGAAAAAAGCTTCTTAAAATATTCAGTGAAAAATCCACTCATCCGATTTTTTGTCATTGGTACCATCCTCTATTTCGGATGGTATTTTTTTTATGAGCTTTATTTACTGCCTGCTACTGCCATTGACGAAATACTTGTAGATTTTCTTGTTCAATCAGCTGAAGCATTATTGAAACTGCTAAACTTCTCTATGCGCATTTTCGACGATGGGCTTTATCGGAATCACATTGCTATTGACGGAACAGCAGGCGTAACGGTAGGCGCTCCCTGTGATGGAATGATACTTATGGCGCTATTCATCATTTTCGTGGTCGCCTATCCTGGAACAAACAAAAACAGACTTTGGTTTCTTCCGCTTGGACTATTCGTGATTCAGTTCATGAATATCCTGCGCATTATGGCCCTTGCTTTCATTGTTTATTGGAACGAAGACTATCTCGCATTCAATCACGACTACACATTCACCGCATTAGTTTACGCCGTTGTATTTGCCTTCTGGTGGTGGTGGTCGAAGATGTATGTCCCCGCAAATGGCAATTCCGAAGAAAAATAAATTCATACTCGTTGCGATAGCTATCGCGATGATTGGTCTTGGCTTTTACCAAGAGCAAGCCAAGGTTAATGTAAATTTCATTCTTGAGAAGGGCGCTCAACTTCCAGGCTTTTTCGAACAAAACGCTGCGACCAAGATTCAATGGTTAAGTGCAGAGAAAAGCAAATCCAACTTCGATTATTATTACAGTCACGAAACCATAGAATGGCTTTATTCTTTCAACCAAGGTGAACTCACTAAATTAAAATGGATCATCACTTTCGCTTCCATTGCTGCATTTACTTTATTGAATATTCTCGCGCTTCGCTTTCTTCAATTCAATAAAAAAGAAATTCAAATGTTTTTATTGGTGGAAGGGGTCTGTTTGACACTTGCCATAGCAACCTTCATTTTCGGAAAACTCATTCATGCGAATGAATTAGTATATCCGGCGGTAAGGGGAATCATGGGTATTGTGCAGTCGCCCGTGTTGGTGCTTATTTTCATTCCAGCAAAAAAATTATTCAATCGATCTTTCTAATTATGGAAATTCAACTTGCTCCACACGCTAGACTTTGGGTCTTCACTTCAAACAAATTACTTTCTTCAGAACAATGTTCGTTCATTGAATCTGAATTGAAACAATTTCTTGCCGGTTGGAACAACCACGGAAAGGCAATGGCCGGAAAAGCTTGGATTGAAATGACCCGCATTTTAGTTGTGGCTGCCGATGAAAACATTATGCTCGCATCTGGATGCAGCATAGATAAATTGAACCGAGAAGTGCTTCGCATTGGCGATGCTTTGGGTGTGAACTTGTTCGATCGATTAACAGTTCTGTTCCAAGAAAATAACGAGATTCAAACGGAAGGCATTGCTCAGTTTTGGGCACTCAGAAAAGCAAATCGCTTAACCGATGAAACACTTGTTCTTGATACAACCGTTGCAACCGTTGGCGAATGGGAAACTGCAAAGTGGAAGCCCTTTGCCAATACCTGGCACAAGGACATGTACGGCAGATAATTATTTCTGCGGAGTTTCTTTCTGAACTTTCTGATCAATAAAGTACACCAGCGAAGCCATAGACGCTGCGCCTAGTTCCAATTCGCGCTTGTTTACATTTTCAAAACGATCGTTGTCCGTGTGATGAAAATCGAAGTAGCGTTGTCCGTCTACCATTAACGCGAAAAGCATGGTGCTTCCGTTTTTCAACGGGCCAATATCTACTCCGCTCCACCCTCTTTTGAAGGAAAATAAATTGTATGGTTCGAAGAAAGGCATCAACGATTTCGCCCATTCCACCTGAGTGTCTTGCGCATCGCAGCTGAACCCCTTCGGTGTGAATCCACCACCGTCGCTTTCAATGGCGGCCACATGTTCCCATCCTTTTTCTTTGGCAACTTTCGCATAGGTTTCCCCACCGTCGTTTCCGAACTCTTCGTTGATGAATAGCACGGCGCGAATGGTGCAAGCTGGTTTATACCCTGTTGCCTTCATAATGCGCAGCACCTCCATGCTTTGCACAATGCCGGTGCCATCGTCGTGTGCGCCTTCACCCACATCCCAAGAATCGAGGTGTCCGCCTACGACAATAATTTTTTCAGGATAGACACTTCCTTTGATTTCTCCGATTACGTTCGATTGCATAACGCTGTCGAATCGCTCGCATTCCATGCGCATTTCAAAAAGCACTTTTTTATTTGACTGAAGGGCTTCGTGAAGGAAATGTGCATCGAGACTACTCAATGCAGCCGCTGGAATCTTTGTTACATCGTCTTTGTATCGCATGGCACCTGTATGCGGAAACTTATCGTCGGCAGAAGTTAGCGAACGAATGATGCATCCGACTGCTCCGTATTTCGCAGCTTCTGAAGCTCCGTTCGTTCTAATGGGGGAAGTGTTTCCATAAGCAGAACCGGTATTGATTATAGCAGGATCGAAGGCTTTGTTGATGAACACTATTTTTCCTTTTACTTGATCGCCTTTCGCTTTCAGATCTTCGAAATCCTTTACCTCAACTACCTCTGCCTTTAGGGTGCCGTTCGTTCCAACAGAACCGCCCAAAGCGCGCAATGGAATTTCGGTCTTCTTTTTTCCAACATGAATGGCTGCGAATTCTTTTTTACCGCGCTTCCATTTCGGAACCTTCACGGGCATAAGGAAAACGTTGTCGGCAGGAATCGATTTCAACACTGAATCTCCCCAAAGAATGGCTTTGTCGGCGGCCTCTGATCCCGCAATGCGGTGCCCTATTTTCTTACACAAGTAATACAAGTCGTTGTAGGCTTGTGCTGTTGAAAGCGCCTCGGAATAGAAGCCTTTCACAACTGAAGAATCTTGTTTAGTGAATTGCGCGTTACTCTGACTTACCAGAATTACGAACGCGAAAAGTAATAGAATAATTTTCCTCATTGCATGTATGCTCCGTTGTTAATATCGAGTGCTTGTCCGGTTATTGAATTTTGTTTTCCTGAAAAAAGAAAGGCCACGAAATTTCCTAGCTCTTCAGGCTGCGACATTCTTCCCGTGGGAACGTAATTCATTTGCTCTTGGTAGGCCGATTCATAGGTCGATTCGCTTCGATCTGCATGACGCTGAATACTGTCTTTCGACATTTGTGTTTCTACCCAACCGGGTGTAATGGCGTTGACTAAGATTTGTTCACGTGCCCATTCAACGGCCCATGCGCGAGTAAGTCCGAGTACTGCTGTTTTTGAAGCTATGTAAGCGCTGTGATTTGGCACACCGAAGCGCGCGAGAATTGAGCTTGTGAGGAGAATGTGTTTGTAGGTGGACGATGATTTTCGGAGGAATGGCAGGCATTCCATGATGGTGATGTATGTTCCAGTAAGATTCACCGAAACAATTTCGTCCCAACGATCTTCTTCGCCGTAGGCGTTTTCTCCGCCGATGCCTGCGTTAGCGAAAACGCATTCTAAACTACCATCGCCTAAAATATTTTTGAGTCCTTCGCGAAATGCTTGCGCATTTCGCACGTCGGCGGCAAGCACTGCATGATTCTCTGAATGCGCCAGTTTTGCTAATACTTCATTCAGTTTCTCTTCGTTCCTTCCCACTAAAATTAGGCGATTGTTTCCTTCTTCTGCAAGAGAATGTGCCGCTGCGGCACCAATTCCGCTACCTGCTCCTGTTATGAGTATTGTTTTCATGATTAAGTTTGAACAAAAATAGCGGAACACGATTCATAACAAGACATGAAATTCAATCTAAGCGAAATAAGCGGGCTCATTCAAAGTCGAAGAACCATAACTCCAGAACACTATACTAACCGTAAAGTGCACAAGGAGCAAATTGAAAAAATGCTTCAAAATGCAGTGTGGGCACCGAATCACAAGCTTACGCAGCCATGGCGTTTTCATGTTTATTTGGAAGAAGGAATGGATATTCTTCGAGAAAATCTTCCTTTACTCATGCCCGAAGATCAGCCCGTAAAAAGAGAACGTATTACCTCTCGCTTAAATCGAACATCTGCTGTCATTGTAGTCTGCATGGAAGCTTCTGAAAACGCTGCCTTGCACGAAGAAGAATATGCTGTGGCCTGCGCCATTCAAAACATCATGCTTACTGCTACGGCCTATGGTATTGGAAGTTTTTGGGCTACTCCCGGATTCATTAGAACGGAAAAATTCAATCAAACATTAAATCTTCCTTCGCAACAACGATGCTTGGGAATCGTTTATTTGGGTTATGTTGAAGGCGAATGGCCAACGAACCATCGCAAACCACTTGAATATGTTACCGAATGGAATTCAGAAAAAAAATAGTTTTTATTTTTTATTTGGCGTTTTTGTCTGGAAATGTATTCGGACAAAAGACGAATGCAAATGAATTTCTTTTTGGATTTCAACTTCGCCCCATTATTCCGAATGCCTATTTGAATACAGCTATTGAAACAGCCACTTCGCCGAATTTTTCCTACAGCGCAAAATCAAATGTTGGAATAAGCTTCGGGGCAATCATTCGCAAGCCGTTGGGAAAATTTTGGAATTTAGAAACCGGATTGAATTTCGTGAAGC
Source organism: Chryseobacterium gleum (assembly GCA_945897395.1). Classification (GTDB taxonomy): domain Bacteria; phylum Bacteroidota; class Bacteroidia; order Flavobacteriales_D; family Sanyastnellaceae; genus CAIZGX01. The sequence goes on from CAMDFE010000014.1 coordinate 4,801, forward strand.
GAAGTTATTCGTTGAATTTCGATTTGAACGACAGTTTGCAAGTAAGTTCAAAACAAAACATGACGTTCATTGCCTATGAAATTCCCATTCAAGCGCTAATCTATGTTCGATTAGGAAAGTCTTGGTATATGAATGCAAGCGCTGGGATTTCCATCGATTTTTTTCCAAGTGAAACAGAAACATTCAGTTTTGAAAAAGTGGACTCGACGTATTACGACTTCAGTCAAAAAACCTACCGCATCAAATGGAGCGCTTTGGCTGCGCAATCTAATTTGGGATTTGAATATCGAACCGAGAAACAGGGCTACTATTACTTCGGAGCTTCATTTCATAGGCCTTTCGGAAGAATAGCAGGCTCGCAAGGCTTGGTGGAATCTACTTCCGGTTCAGATCGTTTGTGGTTGAGTTTATCTGGAAGCTATTTTTCAATTGATCTCAAATACTTTCTCTACGACAAGTACAAAACAAAAAAGGCCGTCACTGAATGACGACCTTTTCTGAACTTAACTAATCTAAACTTATTGCTTCAAATCGCCTACCAACTTAATGTTTAAGTTGAAAATATTGTCTATTGCCTTGTCTCCTAGGTTATCGAAAAATGCGGTAGAACCGTATCTCACATCGAATTGTGAACGATCAACACCCACGATACCTTCAACAAAAACTTGATTTCCACCACCGGTGATTTTCGCCGGGAAAGAAAGTGCCTTTGTAATTCCTTTAATAGTCATGTTACCGCTCACATTGTGAGTAGTCCCGTTGTTTCCTTTCGCAACTTGAACACTTATAACTTCAAACATGGCGTCTGGAAATACCACAGTATTGAAGAAATCTTCAGCTTTTAGATGATTTAAAAAGTTTGCATTTGTTCCCGCATCTGAGATATCTGTAATAACCATGGCGTTCATATCAATTTTCACTTTTCCAGTAATACCTGCGTTTCCTTTTACATAGATAACACCGCTTGAAACACGAACCGTTCCTGTGTGACCGCTACCCGTTACTTTCTTTGCGCTCCAAACAATTGAACTCTTGTTGAAGTCTAAGATGTATTTTCCATCTGCTAATTGAGCTTGAACAGCCGCCACTGAAGCGATTGCCATGAATAATGCTAGAATTGCTTTTTTCATTTGATTGATTTTTATTTTTTGTTTATTTCTGATTTCTAATTTGATCGAGTGCGAAATTCAACGCATCAACATCTTGAGAAGACAACTGACTCGACATAATTGTTTTGAAGGTTGGGACTTTTTTATCTAAATCTTCCAAAAGTGCGGTGCCCTTTTCCGTGATAACAACATCTACTTGTCTTCGGTCTTTATCACAAACTCTCCTCAAAACCAGTTTCCGAGTTTCAAGTTTGTCTACAATACGCGAGGCGTTGCTGCTTTTGTCGATCATTCGCTCGCACAACCCGGCCACTGAAATAGCTTTTCCTTTTTGCCCGCGCAAAATTCGAAGTACATTATACTGTGGCAAAGAAATGTTATGATCCTTCAAGGCTAATCTATTCCTCTCTCCAAACCAAGCGGCCGTGAACAGAATATTAATGCCTAATTTTTGATAGACATCACTGAATTCAGCTTGCTGTATTTCTTCTCCGATAGATTTCACCCGCCAAATATATGTACATACATTAAATGTACCTACATCTTTTTTAAGTTATTTTTTTCTCCCTGCAACTTTTTCTCTTTCTTTGACGTATTAAACCTGTATGAAAAATTTACTCTCCCTCTTTGTTTTCGTTTCCTTTTGTCACGGCCTTGGTGCCCAGACGTTTGGCAAATCAAAAATTATTTTACAAGGAAAAGTGACAGAATTGTTCCTTTCAGACAGCACAGAAAAGCCGTTAGACAAGGTTTCCATTCAGATATGGTCGAATAACAAATTGGTTTCCGAAATCAAATCGGCCCACCGCGGCAAATACAGAATGGAGGCTCCTTTCAAGGAAAATTACGAGATAAAATATGTTCAAGATGGCTATGTGACTAAGACTGTTTCATTAGAAACTAAATCGATCAAGCGAGAAGAAAGTGCAATTCGATTAATGTTAACCATAGATATCTCCATGTTCAAGGAAAATTCGGCGTGCGATTTCAGTTTTCTCAATGATGTGCCGGTTGCGAAAGCAAAGGTTCTTCGCAGAAAAGACAATATTTCATGGGACCTCGATTACAACAAAACCATGCAAGATCGCATTCGAAAAGAAATAAGTAAAGCTCGTGTTACAAAATCAGTGTTGTAAACATTGAAAGCGCAGTAAATTCGCCGAAAGATTTTAAGGTGAAAGAAAGCGCTACTCCTCCAAAAAAGAAAATTTCAAAAGCAACAATCTCAAGTGCCATGGGATTGTTTCGCTATTTACGTCCTTATGCATTCTCCTTTTTCATTGGAATGCTTTTGCTCGTTGTTTCAGGGTTATTGGTTATTGTTATTACCGCATTACTCGGGTTCTTATTAATTCCAAATGCCCAGGCTGCTTTGCCCGGTGGCGCATTAACCCAATCGCTCCTATCTGTTATTCATTGGGAAGGAGAAGGCATGACATCGAAAACACTGGTTGCTTTGGTTGGCTTGTTAATCATACAAGGCGTATTCTCATTCTTTCGTGTCTACCTATTTTCTTACGTTTCTGAAAACGCAATGCTTGCCTTACGCAAAGACACATATTCACGCATCATTCGCATGCCAATTCAGTTTTACAATGAGCGAAGAGTAGGAGATTTAAGCAGCCGAATTACTTCTGACATTACTGCTATTCAAGAGACATTAACAACAACACTCGCAGAATTCCTTCGTCAATCTGTAATCATATTCGTGGGCGTGGGTTGGCTCGTTTCATATTCGCCATACTTAACCTTAGTCATGCTCGGCACACTCCCGGTTATCATAGTGGTTATGGTATTTTTCGGACGATACATTAAAAAGCTAAGTAAGGAAACACAAGATAAAGTAGCAGAATCTGGCGTGGTGTTGAATGAAACCTTTACCGGTGTAGTCAGTGTGAAAAGTTACAGCAATGAGCCGTTTGAAATTTCAAGATATTACAAACGCATTTTAGATGTCCGCGCAAACGCTATGAAGAGCGCTATATGGCGAGGCATGTTCGGCACATTCATTATTATTTTCTTGTTCGGAACATTGGGACTTGTTATTGGGGTTGGAGCACACTTGCAACAAACCGGACAATTGCCTGTTGAGGTGTTGCCGCAGTTCATTATGCTTACCGGATTAATTGCAGGATCGATAGGTGGACTCGCGGCGCAAATGGGATCTCTTCAACGCAGCTTAGGAATAATAGATTCGGTAATGGAAATACTTGCCATGGATCCTGAAAACATTCCAGAAGAAGAAACAGCAGTAGAAAAACAATTCAACGGAACCTTTGAATTTAAAAACGTGTCTTTCAACTACGCAAGCAGAGCTGAAATGGCCGTATTGAAAGATGTATCCTTCGAAGTGAAGGAAGGAGAGCAGATTGCACTCGTTGGTTCTTCCGGGTCCGGAAAATCAACCATCGCAAATCTACTGCTTCGCTTTTACGACGCCACTGAAGGAGATATTCTTTACGATGGAGTTTCGTTTTCAAATTGGAAATTACACGACTTGCGTAAAAGCATGGCTTACGTTCCACAAGAAGTCTTGTTGTTTGGTGGAAGCATACGCGAAAACATTGCCTACGGAAAGCCCTCCGCCAATGACGAAGAAATAAAGTCTGCAGCCGTTCGCGCTAACGCTTGGGAATTCATTGAACAATTCACAGATGGATGGGATACCATTGTTGGAGATCGTGGAATTCAACTTTCGGGTGGGCAGCGTCAGCGCATTGCAATTGCCCGGGGCATTCTGAAAGATCCGAAACTTCTCATCTTAGACGAAGCTACTTCGGCATTGGACTCAGAGAACGAAAGAGCAGTTCAACTGGCTCTCGACGAACTCATGAAAAACAGAACTTCTTTGGTTATTGCACATAGACTTTCTACCATTCGCAACGCAACAAAAATTATTGTTTTAGACGGGGGAAGCATTGTTGAAACTGGAACACACGAGGAATTGATGAAAAAAGACAGTGCTTATTTGAAAATGGTTGAATTGCAGGACAGAGCAAAATAAAGTTATCTTCGTTTCTTTTCGATATGCGCAGATCTTGGTTGTATGAAATTTTTCGAGTCCTTTTGGTGTTTGGGTTAAGACTCTTCCACAGAAAGTTTCGTGTTATTGGATATGAAAATTTAAAAGGAAGTGAGATCCCCACCATTGTTGTTGGAAATCATCAGAACGCCTTACTTGACCCGATCCTTTGCTGCTCGGTCATTACCCAAGAACTCCATTGGCTCACGCGCTCCGATGTTTTTAAACCAGGGCTTGTTTCTTTCCTTTTAAGAAAAGTAAACATGCTTCCTGTTTATCGCGAAAAAGACAATGTCGCAGACATTCGCGATCGCAACGAAGCCATCTTTCAGGAATGTTACAAGCGTTTGAATCGCGGACATTGGATTAGTCTTTTTCCTGAAGGAACCCACAAAGGAAAAAAAGCACTTAACACGCCACTTAAAAAAGGAATCGGCCGCTTAATCATAGGAACATTCGAAGCGAATCCGAATTTGCAGCAAATTAGAATTTTATCCTTGGGGTTAGAATATTCTGAATTCTTCGAAAAGGATGGCAACTTCCTGCTTCGCATAGGAAAACCCATTGTCCTTTCGAAAGAAGATTACACAACAGCCAACAAGGCTCTTTGGGCCAACGAGTTAGTAGCTGAAATAAGTCAGCACATACATGCGGTTATGACAGACATTCGTAACGACGATTATTACGAAGAATACTTAACAGTTCAAGACCTCTTACACTTCGTTCACCCTTACAACGATTGGCACGAAAACGTGCTTATTTATCAGGATATGGTTAACGCCAATCGATTTGAAAAAATTCAATTCTTGAACGAAGTAAAATCCTTCAATCAATTATCCAAGGAACTTTCATTTTCGAATAAGACTGAACTCGAAACTCAGCAATGGCAATTCTGGAATACCCTGCGCGTGTTCATTACGGTTCCCTTTTCACTAATTGGCAAAATCATTTTCTTTCCCATTTCAAATTTCACGGAGAATTTCGTTCGAACAAAAGTCAAAGACCCTCTCTTCCACAACTCCATTCGCATTGCATTTAAGCTCTTCTTCAGTATTCCTTACATTTTCATTCTTGCAATAGCCTTTCCTTTTTTCGGAATAAACTATTTTCTCGGAGTGCTAATTCTTGTGGGAATAGGTGTGTTTGAAGTTCGTTCACGCATGCGCTTCGACCGTTTCAAAAAAATTATTAAATACAAAAAAGATTGTTCTCAACGTAGTGTAGACTATTCCAAATGGAAGGCTGCGCAAGAGCAATGTATTAGTCAATTAAAACACATTTGTGATGAACAGAATTAATAGCATTCAGCACATTGGTGTTGCAGTGCAAGATATGGACGCTTCGTTGAAATATTACCGCAAGATTTTCGGAATGAATATCCCATTTTTCGACAGTGTTCAGCCAGCGCCGCTTATGGATTGTTATACGCATGGAAAAACCATCACCAAGCGCGCTAGTATGATTATGAATTTGCAAGGAGGCTGTGCCATGGAAGTCATTCATCCAACCACCTTCGAACCTCGAAAAGCAGATTTTCAAATCAAAGTGGGTGACCTTCATATTTTCCAAATTCACATGAAGGCACGTGATGTGAAACATATGCATGCGTATTGCAAACAAAACGGAGCGCATGAAGTGAGTGAGATTGCATTGAATCCTGCTCAACAGCAGGTATTCGATTTATGCGATCTCGATGGAAACTTTTTCCGTGTAGAGCCTACCAGCGAATGCTACAGAGACATGGGGCATGCGAGCAACGGTGTGGCAGGTTGCAGCATTGGTGTAACAAATATGGAAGCCGCATTGAATTTGTATTCAAATCTTTTGGGTTATAATGAAGTTGTTTACGATCGCACAGGGACATTTACCGATTGGGGACATTTACCCGGCGGAAAAGAACAGTATCGTCGCGTGCGCTTAAAGCAATCGGCTCCAACTGGAGGTGGATTTGCGCGTGTAATGGGAAGCACATTCATTGAGTTGGTTCAAGCGTTGGATCGTGTTCCCGCGCGCACCTTTGAAGGTCGTATTTGGGGAGATTCCGGGTTCGTTCATCTTGGGCTCGACGTGAAGGGAATGAAAAAATTGGGTGGGAAATTAGCCGAACAAGGATTTGCATTTAGATGCGACAGTAACGACGCGCTTAGTATGGGGCAGACCAAAGTGCATTGCACCTATATCGATGATCCGGATAGAACACTGATTGAACTCATTGAAGTGTACAAAGTTCCTATTGTAGAAAAGTGGGGAATCTTCTTGAATGTGGAAAAACGAGATCCACTAAAACCACTTCCTAACTTTATGTTGAACGCTTTGCGCTTTTCTCAGATTAAGGACTAACGCGCAGCTTGTCGCTTCAAAATTTTCTTAAATAATTTCGGAAAGTAACGGTGTAAAAACAATGCACGCAATTCTTTTCCGCCTACGCCAAACTCTTCTTTCCCTGCCGCAATTCCTGCTAAGATTTGCTTGGCACATTCCTCTGGTGAAATTCCTTGCGCCTGATTGTTATCCATTTCGCCTGAAGGATTTCCCGATTTATCGATGGCGTGTTTTGAAATTTCTGTGGCAATAAACCCGGGGGTGATAAGTGTAACCTGCAGACCTAAATCTTCTACCTCCATGCGCAACGAATCGAAGAAACCATGCAACGCGTGCTTCGATGCCGCGTAAGCAGAACGTAGATAGAATCCCCACTTACCCGTTAAACTTGAAATAGTTACTATGTGTCCAGTCTTTCGCGCTAACATCTGAGACAAAACAGCCTTCGTCATTTGCACATGTCCGAAATAATTCACTTCGAAAATTTTCCTGTCATTCTCTATGGTAGTTTCAGAAGTCAATGAGCGCTGACTTATTCCTCCGTTGTTGAATAAAATATCTATTTGGAACTTCGACAATACATCATTCGCCACTTCCCTAATGGATTCACCATCGGTTAAATCTAACGGGAAAACATGAACATTGTCAGAGTCCGTGCAGGTCGCTTTAACGCGCTCCAACTCTTCTCTTCTTCGTGATGAAATAATTACAACGGCTCCAGCTGCACTGAAGGCCGTTGCCACAGCTTCGCCAATGCCGCTGCTTGCGCCAGTAATCCAAACTACCTTTTTTTGAAATTGTTTCACTATAATATCATTTCCGCGTTAAGAAAACTTAACTTTAGGTTAACCTTAAGTGTCTTTTATATCTTTAAAAGACGCATACCTTCGTTCCGAATAATTCGCTTCAAAGATTGCAATAGAATGGCAAAAAAACCAAAAATACTTTGTGTAGATGATGAACAAGACATTCTTGACTTGCTTACATTTAATTTGGAAAAAGAGGGGTATGATGTCTGCACCGCTCTGAATGGAAGAAAAGGACTTGAAGGTGCGAAAAGAGAATTGCCCGACCTAATTATTTTAGATGTTATGATGCCCGAAATGGACGGCATGGAAACATGTAGGGAAATTAGAGAGATTCCTGCACTGCAAAACGTAGTTATAACATTCTTAACAGCACGAAACGAAGACTACAGTCAAATTGCCGGATTCGAAGCGGGAGCCGATGATTTCATAACCAAGCCTATTCGTCAACGTTTGCTAGTCTCTAAAATAAAAGCATTGCTTCGCAGATCCGCTCCTGCTGACTTGAAAAAAGAGATGAGCATCGGTGGAATTGAAATTGATCGTGATAAGTATTTAGTGACTAAAGACGGCGTTCAAATTCAACTTCCGAAAAAAGAATTCGAACTTTTAGTTTTACTGTCTAGCGCGCCAGG
>CAMDFE010000015.1 GCA_945897395.1 Chryseobacterium gleum
TTCTAATTCGAAACGATAGTGGAGCTTGTATCAACTTTTCTTCCAACACAATACGGCGACTTTGAAATTAAGGCGTTCGATAGCGGCAGTGCTGAACTACCGAACTTGGCTTTAATTCACCCAGAATGCGATAAGTCGTCACCTGTAGTTGTGCGTATTCATTCAGAATGCATGACCGGAGATGTCTTCGGCTCACGCAAATGCGATTGCGGCGATCAGCTGCACGAAGCACTGAAACAATGCGGAGAAGAAAAAGGTGTTTTAATATACTTGCGTCAGGAAGGAAGAGGAATCGGATTAATCAATAAATTAAAGGCCTACCAGCTTCAAGAGAAGGGTATGGATACCGTTGAAGCCAATGAGGCGCTGGGTTTCGATGCCGATTTAAGAACGTTTGATCAAGCAGTAGAAATTTTATTGGAGTTGGAAATTCGACAAGTAAAGTTGTTGACGAACAATCCGCTGAAGATGGAAGCTCTTCAAGGCATAGGTTTTGTAAGCGTTGAGCGCGTTCCGATTTACGGTGCAGAATTCGATTCGAATAAAAATTATTTGAATACGAAGCGCGAAAAAATGGGACATCAACTTTGATTCTTTCAACATGAATAAAGGCTTATTCATTTTCTTCATTTTCTGTTGTTCGTTGGGAATGCTGCATGCCCAAAATTGCGAGTACACACCGACGAAGAATGTTCAGAAACTATTGGATAAGGCAGCGGATGGAAAAAAGTATGCCAGCGATGAACGTATAGTATTTTTGGAACAAGCATTAGAGCAAGATGCGGAATGCCTTCCGTGTATGCTTCAGTTGGGTGAAATGAAATTCCTTCGGGCAAAAAGACAAGGTTCCGGCTTTGAAGAAACCATTCGATTGTACGAAGACCTAAAAGCAAAGTGCGAAGAGTATCATTCTGAAATGTATTATTTCTTGGGTGCTATGCACTACGCCAATCAAGCCTACGATGAAGCCACAGAGTCTTTCGAAAAGTTTTTGCGCTTTTCAGATAGTGATCCTTCGAAATTTAATTCGAACTACGATAAAAAATACACCGAAGTTCAAGAGGCTTTAATTTCAGTGAAAGCCTACAACAAGATTTTCAATGGAAACAAAAATTACGTTTTCAAACCGAAAAAAGTAACAGGTGTTTCAACGCCTAGCGATGAATACCTTCCTATGATTTCTCCAGATGGTGAAATTTTGTTCTTCACGCGTTTGCTAATTAAGCAGGCCAAAGGAGATTTCACAAGTAAAGAGGTTGAAGAATTTACATGGAGCAAGCGCGTCGACATTAATGCGCAATTCGACAATGGGCTTGCACTTCCTCCGCCATTCAATAAAGGCGGTTCGTGCGGAGGAGCAACTCTCTCAATTGACAACAAAGAACTCATTATCGCAAAGTCGAATCCGAATGCGAAAAATGCAAACAACATTGATTTGTTTTCAACGCGATTTGAACTCATCACAAAAGACAATGGAACAATCGGTTATGTATGGAGCGACTGGGTAAGTTTGGGTGAAGGGGTGAACACACCAGACGGTTGGGAAGCACAGCCCTCATTGAGTGGAGACGGACGAACGCTCATTTTCGCTGCAGTGCGTCCAGAATGCATGAAAGACAATTCAGGAAATTTCAGTCACGATTTATTCATGTCGCGTAAGCAATCCGACGGCACATGGGGCAAGTGCTCGCCGCTTCCTGCTTCCATTAACACAAAGGGACAAGAGAAGGCGCCGTTTATTCACAGCGATAGTCATACGATTTATTTTTCAAGCGATGGGCATTTGGGTGTAGGTGGAATGGATTTCTTTTACGCGAAAATGAACGACGACGAAACCTTCAGCGAAGTGGAGAACATTGGAACTCCGATTAACGATGAGAATGATCAGATAGGAATTATTGTAAGTAGCGACGGGGAGTTGGCGTACTTCGGAGCAGAGAGATATTTGGGTGAAAAGAGTTACGATATTTTTCAATTCAATATGCCGGAAAAGCAAAGCCCGAGCGCGTTGCAATTATTAAGGGGGAAGTAAAAGGCGACGATGGTTCTCCTGCCCAGAACGCATCTGTAACCATTCAATATGCGCAATCAGGTAGTGAAGAGCAGGTGAAGGTGAACAACGACGATGGTTCTTATGCTGCCATTGTTCGGACGAATAAGAAAGAAGATGTGGTGTTGAAAGTGGAAGGAGAAAACATTGCGTTCAATGCCCATGTCATTTCGAGAAAAGAGAACGAGGATCCTGCAGCTATTTTGAAATTGAATTTGGAAACTTCGGTCGTTGCAGAAAACAAACCGTTTGTCATTAACGATATTTATTATTCAACCAGTTCGACTTCCATTAACGAAGAATCGAAATTGATTTTGATTCAGTTTGCAGATTATTTGAAAGAGCATGCGTCTTGGATTATTGAAATACGCGGACATACGGACAATATTGGAGACGATAAATCGAATGAAGCACTATCTTTAGGAAGAGCAAATCAAGTTAAGGACTTTTTGGTTTCGAATGGTGTGAAGGTGGAGCAGCTTTCGGCAAAGGGATTCGGGAAATCGAAACCAGTTGCATCGAACGACACCGAGTCGGGAAGAGCGAGGAACAGAAGAACAGAATTTGTTATTAAAAAATTATAGCATGCGAGTAGATATTTTAACCATTCTTCCTCGCTTGCTCGACGGTCCTTTTGCAGATTCTATTTTGAATCGCGCACAGAAGAACGGCTTGTGTGAAATTCACATTCACAACATCCGCGATTATTCAACCGATAAGCACAAGAGTGTTGACGACTATCAGTTCGGTGGAGGAGCGGGCATGGTTATGCTCATTCAGCCTATAGCAGATTGCATTGATAAGTTGAAAGCGGAACGCGACTACGATGAGATTATTTATTTGACTCCAGACGGCGATCGACTAAACCAAAGCATGTGCAACACCTTTTCGTTGGGAAAGAATTTGCTAATGATATGTGGACATTACAAGGGAATTGATCAGCGCTTGCGTGATCATTATGTAACGCGTGAAATATCTATTGGCGATTATGTTTTAAGCGGAGGAGAATTAGCGGCTGCCGTTTTGGTAGATGCGATAGTGCGATTAATTCCGGGTGTCATGAACGATGAGACGAGTGCATTAACCGATTCATTTCAAGATAACTTATTGGCACCGCCGGTGTACACAAGGCCTGCAGAGTATAACGGTTGGAAGGTTCCAGAGGTTTTGACTTCTGGAAATTTCAAACTCATTGAAGAATGGCGCATGCAGCAAGCTTTCGAGAAAACGAAAACAAGAAGACCCGACTTGCTATGAGCACGCCACTAGCGGAGAGAATGCGTCCGAAAACATTCGATGAGTATGTTGGGCAATCGCATTTGATAGGCAAGGGCGCAGTGCTTCGTAGCATTATTGAAAGCGGACATATTCCAAGTATGATTTTCTGGGGTCCTCCGGGTGTTGGAAAAACAACGCTGGAAAACATTATTGCGCAAACACAACAACGTCCGTTCTTTTCTTTAAGCGCGATTAATAGTGGAGTGAAAGAAATTCGTGAAGTGATAGATCAGGCAGGTACGGGCGGACTGTTTCAGAAGAGCGCCATTTTATTCATAGATGAGATTCATCGGTTTTCAAAAAGTCAACAAGATTCGTTACTAGGTGCCGTTGAGAAGGGAGTTGTCACCCTTATAGGTGCAACAACAGAGAATCCTTCTTTCGAAGTGAATAGTGCGTTGCTTTCACGTTCGCAGGTGTACACGCTGCACGCTTTGTCGAAAGACGAATTGAATCAGGTGTTGGAAGATGTGATTGTTCGCGATGAGGTGCTTCGCGCAAAAAATATTCAACTAGAAGAAACACAGTCGCTCTTGAAATACAGCGGTGGTGATGCGCGTAGGTTGTTGAATGTACTTGAGTTGGTTGTTGAATCTATTTCAGAGACGCCTTGTGTTGTGAAAAATGAATCGGTAGAAAATGTGATTCAGACCAATGCTGCACGTTACGACAAGACGGGTGAAATGCATTACGATGTTATTTCAGCATTTATAAAAAGTGTAAGAGGAAGTCATGCACAAGCTGCTACGTATTACTTGGCGCGCATGATTAAAGGCGGGGAAGATCCGTTGTTCATTGCGCGACGACTGGTTATTCTCTCTTCTGAAGATATTGGATTGGCGAATCCGAATGCTCTGTTAATTGCGGAAGCAACCTTTCGCGCTGTTCAAAATATAGGTTGGCCTGAAGCGCGCATTCCGCTGAGTATGTGCACAGTGTATTTGGCAACCAGCGCGAAAAGTAATTCAGTCTATACCGCTATTGATGTGGCTTTGGCGTTGGTGGAACAGACAGGTGATCTAACTGTTCCCATGCATCTTCGCAACGCACCAACGAAATTAATGAAGGAGTTGGGATACGGAAAGAACTACGAATACGCGCATGCACACGAAGGAAATTTTGTTCGTCAAGAATTTCTTCCACAAGAAATTTCGTCGACTGAATTCTACATTCCAGGGAATAATCCGAAGGAAGCCGCAATTCTAAAATGGCTTCAAGAACGCTGGGGGACGAATGAATAATAACACGACACGAAACTTTGGACTCGACTTATTTCGAGCGTTGGCCATTGTGTTGGTTGTGTTGTCTCACGGAAAATTTTTGTTGAATGGAACGGTGCTAGAGAATTTTCCATTCGTGAAAATGTTAGACGGGGTTGATTTGTTTTTTGTTTTAAGTGGATTTTTAATTGGTGGAATTTTATTGAAGTCTTCCTCAGAAGGATTGAATTGGCGGGATGTTGCGCATTTTTGGAAAAGACGTTGGTTGCGCACACTCCCCAATTATTACTTGATTTTATTATTGAATTTTATTTTCGTTTCTTATGGAATTATCTCCGGTGACTTGAATGCTTTTGGTTGGAAGTTTATCGTTTTCCTTCAAAATTTCTCGAAGCCACTTATCGGTTTTTTCTGGGAATCGTGGAGTCTAGCAGTGGAGGAGTGGTTTTACATTTTTACTCCAATTATGCTTTGGGGACTGCTGAAAGTTTTGCGATTGAAATGGGCTTATCTAATAGCAACGCTTTTGATGATTGCAATTCCATTTATTTATCGCGCTTATTCATTTGACCCCACGCTCGACGATTTTTGGTTCGATGTGCAGGTTCGAAAGATTGTCGTGTTTCGACTCGATGCCATTGCATTCGGATTGTTGCTTGCATGGGCTTATTCGTTCTATAAAAATTTGTGGGACAAGTGGAAGAATGTAGCGCTCGTTTTAGGATTGGCAATTGTTTTATTCCTGTTGAATAACGGTGCTTCGAATACCACGTTTTATCGTCAAGTGTTTTATTTCAGTATAACACCTTTAGCCATTGCGCTCATCCTTCCTTGGTTTGAAGGAATTACTTCTTCTTGGAAACGCTTGGTTGCAGCGGTGACGCATATCAGTAAAATTTCCTATTCGATGTATTTAATTAACCTCGCATTGGTTGCGCAGGTTATCGGATTGAATTTTCCTGTTCAAGGAAATGCAGATGGGGTAATGAAGTACGTTGCCTATTGGTTCATTGTGATTTCAGTTTCTTCGGCGCTTTACTACTTTGTGGAAAGGCCGATTCTTCGGTGGAGAGATTACGCTTCGCGATGACGCAACTCGTTGCGATGACAATCTGCGATTGATGACCACTTCGTGGATGACGGCGAAGCCGATGACCGCAGAGCGGATTAATGAATGTGGTTTGCGATATTACGTGCGATGGAAGGACCTTCATAGATGAAGCCCGTGTATACTTGAACAAGGGAAGCACCTGCATCTATTTTTTCTTGCGCATTTTGTGAAGTATGAATTCCACCAACGCCAATGATTGGAAATGCGCCGTTCGATTTTGAATGCAGATAGCTAATCACTTCGGTTGAACGCGAACGCACAGGCGCCCCGCTTAATCCGCCCATTCCAATGCTTTGAATGGTTTGTGTACTCGTTTGCAAATGCTCCCGAGAGATGGTTGTGTTCGTTGCAATGACTCCAGCAATTTTTGTTTGAAGAACAATTTCAACAATGTCATTCAATTGATCATCTGTTAAATCTGGAGCAATTTTTAAAAAGATTGGACGCGGTTTTGGGAACGTATTATTTGTTTCCGCAAGAGCAGAAAGAATTTTCATTAATGGTTCTTTCTCTTGCAGCTCGCGTAAACCCGGTGTATTCGGAGAACTCACATTCACCACGAAATAATCGACACAATCGTGAAGGGCATTCAAACAAATTAAATAATCACTTAACGCATCATCATTCGGAGTGATTTTATTTTTTCCAATATTTCCTCCAACAATAATATTCGATTCGCGTTTTCTCAAGCGCACTGCAGCGTCTTCGGCGCCACCGTTATTAAATCCCAAACGATTAATCAATCCATTATCTGACGGAAGTCTGAATAAGCGTGGTTTGTCATTTCCCGGTTGAGCCTTCGGCGTAAGCGTTCCTATTTCCACATGTCCGAATCCTAACAACGCCAACTCATCTATCCATCGCGCATCTTTATCAAATCCCGCAGCCAATCCAACCTTGTTCGGAAATTCAATTCCTGCTACAAAAATCTTGTTTACTTTCGTTTTGAAAATTGATTTTAAAATCATTTTCCCTCCAGGAATTCTTGAAGAAAATTTCAATAAATCCATGGCCAAGTAATGCGCCTTCTCCGGAGAAAAAAGAAAAAAGAATGGTTTAATCAGAAGCTTATACATGCTGCAAAAATACAGCATCTCATCCATCAATCGAAGATTGTCATCAACGCAGTTGTCATCCGCTCCGCGGTCATCACCTTCGGTGTCCTCGGCTTCGCCGTCATCCGCTCCGCGGTCATCACCTTCGGTGTCCTCGGCTTCGCCGTCATCCGCTCTGCGGTCATCACCGAAGGTGTCATCACAACGTGTTGTGTCATCGGCTTCGCCGTCATCCGCTCCGCGGTTTTGGTGAATAACTCTGTTGATATGTGTCAATCTCACTTTCGTCGCAAGGCTTCGTATGCCGTTTATTTTTGATAAAATCGAAAGGTTAAAAAATCGTTAAGGCATATGATTACATTTTTTGGAAAAAAGAAAATCTCAGCAGAACGCGCAGCAACCCTGTTCGTGAATACCTTGTTGGATTCAGTGGAAAATGGATTTTCGGAAGTTGCTGGATTTATCCGCGACTCGCCGGAGTTCGGTAGTACTCCGGAAATTAGTGACGAAGAATACGGTAAATTCTTAATGATTGCGATTGTAGGAAACTTAAATTACTTGAACGAGCATTTCCGCGACGGTGAGGGCGATTTAATTGTTCAGCATTGTATAGATCAGTTCGCACCTGTTTTCGATTTGTCTCCAGTTGCCTTCCAAGCGAAATTGAACGACTACAAGAAGTTCATGGCTCATGTTAATTTCCCTTCGAAGAATATTTTGTACAGCATGTCCAAGGCTGTATTCTTCAAATATGAATTGAATCAATACCAAGACGAATATTTCAGAAGCATGAATACGCCGAATCCAATTTTCTTAAAGAGCATGGATGAAGTGTTGCGTAATTTCATATGGGATTGGGAAGCCTTCTGCGACAAGTACAAGGTTCAGTTAGGCGGAGCCTAACACGCGTTGCGATGACAATCTTCGATTGATGACAGCAAGGCCGATGACACTGCGTGATAAGGAGCTATTAGTTTTTTAGAAAGTATTCCAGAAAAGAATCTTTTCCAGATTTTAAGTCTTCTAAGGTTTGTTCCAAACGAATGTTTGGAAGAATTGGCGTTCGCGAATAACTGAAGGTGTTTTTGTAGTTGTAGCGAATGGTCGGAACCGAATAAGAAATTCCCGATTCTGAAAGTTGAACAGTGGTGGCGTTGCCCCAGGTGCCGTTGGCGGTTGCGTTGCACGGTGTTCCGATAAGTATAGCTCTGTGATTACTTTGAAGAAGTTGCGAGAAATCGCAGGCAGCAGATACAGTATTTCCGTTCATAAAGACAGATAGCTTTCCTGTGTAAACTTGCTCTTGACGCTGACGTTGGGGAATGCTGAAAAATGCGGTGTCGGATTCTTCCATGGGCGTTTGACTTAACAAGTAGTATTGGTACATATCTTCATTCCGCTTGAATCTTTTTTTAGTCGACTTTGGGAAATGTTTCATTCTGAAATTAGAAACAATCTGATACGAATAGTCACTCGATTTCCAAATGATATTGCTCGGTGTATTCAATCCATTAGGCATTAGAAACGAGCAGAGGTATTCAACCATGGAACTTGATCCACCGGGATTGTCGCGCACATCAATAGCAATTTCATCAATCCCCAATTCTCTTGCTGCTTGAAAGAACTTTCTGATTTTCTTAACGTCGTTTTGAAAAGGTCGGGAAGAGAAGGAATGAATTTTTAAAATAGCTTTTCCTTCATTCAAATAGAAAGTAGCGTCAATGTTTTTTTTATTCGATTTGAAACGTTCTCGTCTAATTTTTTGAAGTTCTCTCGGACTTACAAGTCTCAAAGTCATACTATCTAACTTTCCGGCATTCTGAAATACGATTGTTTCAAGGTCACCTTCTTGCTGCGAAGGATTAGCAAAGAACTGCGAAGGGGTGTAGTAATAAGGTGCGGCTTCATTGCTGGCATTCATGGCCTGTCCTTCGTCGACGCTCCATTGTTTCGCCAAAGCATGCAATTCCATCATCGATAATTTTCCAACGGAAATAATCTCGCTTCCAACAGGAGGGCCGTTGATGTAATCTTTTTCAACATAAAATTTTCCGTCAATGGGTTGAATGAACAAAGGCAAAAAGCCAGAGTCGTATCCGCACGATTCGAACAGAAGTCGAAAGACATGCGTCTGCAAATGCGAGTCTTCAACGACACGAATAAATCGATTTAAATTTTGAGCATGTTGAATCATTGTTCTGTCTTCAGAATAATAGTCAAACGCTTTTTTGTAGGCTTCATCAAAGGCTGGCTTTCCGCAATAGGCGTATGGATATGGATGAACAGCAAGAAGTTTTTCTTCGAGTTCAATAAGATCTTCAACTAAAAAATCTTTGCAAATGCGTTCAATATTTCGTTCGCATCGATAATACGCCTTTGAATTCGGATCGAAGCACGTGTCGGACTGAGCCCAGACAGCGTAGGATGAAAAAAGGGATAAGAAGAAAAGAAGTTTACGCACTTATTCGTCGTTGCGTTTTTTAACCATGGTTAAAATTGTCGCAAGCGCAACAGTCTCTCCCGTTTCATCATAAACATCAACCAGGAACTTCACAATTCCTTTTGGAATATCGTCTTCGCTGCGCTTCTCTTGCGCAATTTTTTCCTTCACGGTAAAACGAACCGCGATGGTCATTCCCGGATAAACAGGTTTCGTAAAGCGCGCCTCATCAATTCCGTAGTTCAACAAAACTGGACCTTTCTTCGCATCAACAAACAAGCCTGCTGCTTTCGATAAAACGAAATATCCGTGAGCTACGCGGCGATCGAAAATGGTTCCTTCCAAAGAGGTAGCGTCCATGTGGGCGTAGAAATTATCACCACTCACATTCGCAAAGTTCACAATGTCGGCCTCTGAAACGGTGTGCTTATGTGTGAAGACGGTGTCTCCAACAACGAGGTCTTCGAAATGCTGACGGAACAAATGCGGTTGCGCTTCGGCTTGATCTCCGCCTTGCTGATAAACCCCCGTGATAGCCGTTAGCATTGTTGGAGAACCTTGAATAGCTGTGCGTTGCATGTAATGAAGAACACCACGCTTTCCGCCCATTTCTTCTCCGCCGCCGGCACGGCCAGGACCTCCGTGAACAAGCATAGGCATTGGGCTTCCGTGACCGGTGCTTTCTTTCGCGCTAGCTCTGTTCAAAACTAAAATTCTTCCGTGATGCGTTGCGGCGTTCAAAACGAAATCGCGCGCAATCGTTGTATCGTTCGTGGTAATGCTACACACCAAACTTCCTTTTCCTAATTTAGAAAGGGCAACCGCTTCTTCCGTTGTGCTATAAGGCATAAGGGTAGAGATAGGTCCGAAGGCTTCAATGTTGTGTGAACTTAATTTTTCGAACGGTTTGTCGTTCAACAAAAGCGTTGGAGACATGAATGCACCTTTCGAATCTTCCGCTTCAATAAGGCTAATGACATCGTTTCCAAATACAACCTCACTTTGTTTTTTCAATTCATTCAACGCTGCAAGAACATCTTCGCGTTGCGCTTTTCCAGCCAATGATCCCATGCGAACTTTTTCATTGCGCGGGTCACCAATAGCGGTTTGTCCAAGTGCTTTCACAAGCGCTTCTTGAACGTCTGACAAATATTTTTCAGGAACTAAAATTCTTCTTACTGCTGTACATTTTTGTCCGCATTTCACCGTAATTTCTTTGCGAACTTCCTTCACGAATAAATCAAATTCTTCTGTGCCAGGTGCTGCGTCTAGTCCGAGAATAGCGGCGTTCAGCGAGTCGGCTTCCATATTGAACGGAATGGATTGGTCTATCAATCTTGGATGTTGCTTCAACATTTTTCCGGTTGAAGCAGAACCTGTGAACGTAACTACGTCTTGCATTTCCAAATGATCGAAAATCCCGTTGGCACTTCCGCAGATCAATTGCAAAGCACCTTCCGGAAGAATTCCAGATGCATGAATATCGCGAACCACGACTTCAGTAACATAAGAAGTAAGCGTTGCAGGTTTCACAACCGCAGGAACACCCGCCAATAAATTCACCGCTATTTTTTCCAGCATTCCCCATACCGGGAAATTGAATGCGTTAATGTGCAGCGCAACGCCTTCCTTCGGAACCATAATGTGGTGACCAATGAAGGTGCCTTCTTTCGAAAGCTTCGCCAATTCTCCGTCTACATAAAAAGAAGAGTCTGGAAACTGCTTGCGCAACGAAGCGTAAGCAAATAGATTTCCAATACCACCGTCAATATCAATCCAAGAGTCAATCTTTGTAGCACCGGTCTTCACGCTCACAGCGTAATACGCGGCTTTGCGCTCGGTTAAATACAGGGCCAATGCCTTCAACATTCTTCCGCGTTCTTGGAAGGTCATCTTGCGAAGCGCTGGACCGCCCGTCTCACGACCGTAATTCAGCATAGCGCCGAAGTCTAGGCCAGTGCTATCCGCAACCGTAACCAATTCTCCGTTCACAGCATCGAACAATTCGGTACCGGTTCCGCTTCCTGAAACCCATTGCCCTAAGGCGAAATTTTGAAGTTTTTGCATCTGATTTTTCTCTTGTTGCGAAGTTAATCGGAAAGTGCCGCACTTGGAATGATTGATGTATTTTTACAGCATGAATAAGGTTACGCATTTAATTACCGGCGGTTGTGGTTTTGTGGGAAGGAATATGGTGAAGAGACTCTTCAATACCACCGAGGCTCAATTGATTTTTATTGACGACTTGTCTGTTGGAACGCATCCCGACACTTGGCTCAATGCGACCAAAACCAATTACGGTGAAGGCTTCGCAGTCTACAACGGAAGATTGTTATTCATTCACGCCGATGCCTTGAAGGTGATGCGTGCCTTTTCTGAAGATGAAAAATATTTCGAAAAGAATTTTCAGTTTGAAATCAACCGCATCAACGACGTCTTCCATTTCGCAGCTATAGTAGGTGGAAGAACGAAGATTGACGGGGATCCAATGGCGGTAGCATTAGACCTTGCCATTGATGCTGAAATGTTCTACTGGGCTTGTCGTTATAAGCCGGAAAGGCTCATGTATCCGAGCTCTTCAGCAGCTTATCCAATCGATCTTCAGACAATAGACGGAGCTATTGCATTGAAAGAGTCTGACATCGATTTCAAGAGAATGGGCGAGCCCGATATGACATACGGATGGAGTAAATTAACCGGAGAGTTCCTTGCAAAGATTGCCGCTTCACATTACGGCTTGAAAGTGACGTGCATTCGTCCGTTTAGCGGATACGGTGAAGATCAAGACTTAACCTATCCTGTGCCGGCAATTGCGGCGCGCGCAGCGAAGAAAGAAGATCCGTTTGAAGTTTGGGGAAGTGGTAATCAAGGAAGAGACTTCGTTCATATCGACGATGTGATTGATTGCATACTCTTGGCCATGGATCACATTCACGATGGAACAGCCATTAATATTGGAATGGGGAAACTCACTTCCTTCAATGAAATTATTCGAGTGTTCTGCGGCTATGCCGGATACGAGCCAACGATCAAACCGTTGTTGGATAAGCCGGTGGGAGTGCATTCGCGTTATTGCGACATGACTTTCGTTCAGGAGAAGTTAGGATGGACAGCGAAGATTTCTATTGAAGAAGGAATGAAGCGTGTGTACGATGCGGCAGTAAAAAAATTGGCAGCACAGCAGTAGATGAAGAATAGAACCATTGTTTGTTTCGGTCCAGGTCCGCGCTTCAAAGGCGGAATGCAGAACTACAACACTTCGTTGGCGTTGGCATTGGACAAGGAAGAGCAGAACAATGTTCAAATTGTTAGTTGGACGCAACAGTATCCGGCTATCATCCCAAGAGAGTTCGTAGACAAAAGCAGTACAACTGATTTGTTGGAAGGAAGTCGCGTGAAGGTGACTTATTTAACGAATTACAACAATCCGTTTAGTTGGATCGAAACAGCGAAGTACATTATTTCGCTGAAGCCTGAAATGGTAACTTTTCAATGGAGCATTGCCCTTC
>CAMDFE010000016.1 GCA_945897395.1 Chryseobacterium gleum
TAATTCTTAACGTTTAAGGTAACGATGTCCTTATTCACTTTCGAACTGTAAACAAGCTTACCCGTTGCGTCGAACAATTGGAAGGGTGCGCCTAACTCCAATCTTTTGAAAGAGATATTTTCATTTGCTGGAGAAGGGTATGCGACAACCATGGACAAGCTGTTCTCTTCCACACCAGCGCAAATTTCAATCACAACAGAAACTGTTTGGGTTGTAGCGCAGCCGTTAATGTCGTAGGTATACGAAATATCGTAAACTCCATCTCCTATTGTTGCTGAATTAACTTCACCCGTTGAACTTGCAGGTGCACCGAACACCCCACCTCCTGGCGTTCCAGTTAACTGAGCAACATCAAGGAAGTTTGAGCACAATGTATCTGCTGAAGACGTTAAAGAAACAATTGGATATTGTGTTACCGCAATAGTAGTAGTTACTGTGCTGTCACATCCATTCGCTGAGAGCAATACATCTGTGAACACACCAGCCGAGTTGTAGGTGCTATTTCCAACCGTAATAAATTCGCCTTGACACAACGAAATGTTTTGTTGACTGATTACTGCGTTGGCATCATCAATAAGTCCGTTACAGTTATCGTCAATGTTGTTGTTACACAATTCCATTGCAATAGGATTCACTAAAGCTGCGTTATCTGCGCAGTCCGTGTTGTTCGCAATGTACCCAACTGGTTGCGCGCAATTGCTAGCTGATGCATTCGGATTTCCAAAACCGTCTCCGTCAATATCGGCGAAGTAAACATTCGTTGCGATTCCTTCATCGATTAAACCATTACAGTTTTCATCGGCCGCATTGCAAATCTCTGTTGCGCCAGGATTAATTCCCGCAGCAGCATCATTGCAATCAGTATTGCTTGCTACATATCCGAATGGAACCGAACAACCCGCAATTGAAACTGCGCTGTTTCCAAAACCGTCTCCATCTGCATCTGCATAATAGGTTACTGACGCTTGAACAACTACTGTTGAAGTAGTCGTATTGTTTCCAACAGCATTCGTTACTGTTAAGGTCACTGTGTATGTACCTGCAGTTGCATACGTGTGCGTTGGGTTAGCTAATGTTGAAGTCTGCGTATCTCCAAAATTCCACAAGTAAGACGTTGGAGTTCCTGTTGAGGTGTTGGTGAAAGAAACTGTTGTATTCACACATGCTGAAGTTGGGGCCGTAAAGCTCGCAACTGGTGCAACTGGTGTAGAATTGTATATACCCATTCCGAATCCAGAGAATCCAGTTGTGTAAGTTGAAGTGAATGTTAAATCGGTTCCGAATGCTCCAAGAGTAACAGGCGTGTCAACGATTGTAAAGGTTCCAAAGTTCGCGGGAGTTACAGCAGATATTGAACTTATATTTCCGTTTACTTTGATCATTTCAATGTTATTGCGACTGTTACCCGTTGCGGTTTCCCATGCAGCCACTTCATTCTCTTTGTAGTAAAGGCTAATTGTATAGTTCCCAGTTACTGAGTTGTTTGTTGGAACGACTTTGAAAGTCTTCGACATTAAATAGTTAGGAGCGTTGTTCGTTGTGAAGGCCAATGCTGTTGGAGTAGTTCCTTGACGATCGACCATGACGTCTACACAACCGTAATTAAAAGATGAGTTGTTCTGAATCTTCATCATAATCTTCGATGATGTTGGATCAGAGAAATAAACGGTTCCATTCGGACCTAAATACGCCTGATCAGGAGCTGCTGTATTCACAGCTGTTTGAATACCCGCAGCTGCTTGCCCAGTTACGACCACATTGTCAATTGAACAGCCGTACAAATAGCCACCACCATCTCCGTAGTTAAACGCAAGCATCAAGTTAGCATTTCCAATGTACGGAGTTAAGTCAACCGAATATGGAGCCCAAGCAGTGTTGCCCGGAAGCGTGAAGATATTTGTGAATGTTGTTCCGCCATTTGTAGAGATTTTCACCCTTGCAGATTCAGTAACGTTCTGCCATGTATTCCCTAAGAAAAACGCATCGAATGTCAACGAAGCTCCTGTGTATCCTACCAAACTGAATACTGCAGATTTCAGATCAACATTGGCTTGGGTACAATTACAAGCGTCGTCGTTAATCCATGCAAATTGAGTTGTGTTTGTAACAGGAACCGTGTACGGCGTTGTTGAAGCCGCAGCCGCTAAACCTACTTGCCAGGCAGTGTTTCCTGAAGGGTTCAACGTGGTGAAAGGAGCTAAACCAGTATTGAAGTTTTGCGTGAATACTGTTGTTGGAACAGTCACTCCTGAGGGTAATACGTCATCGTCGTTGATGGTTACTGTAACCGTTTGATTCAATGTTCCTGCTTGTGCGTTTCCTCCGTTAGCATTAAGTGTGTAACCTAATGTAATGGTCTCGTTTCCTTCAATGTAATCGTCGTTATATACATGAATAACAATGTTCCCAGTTGTTGCGGTTGAATTGAATGTTACCAAGGGAGTGGCTACGACATAGTCTACGTTGTTCGTTGCGGTTCCTCCAGTGATATTCACCGTAGCTGTAGTCGTTTGTGTTGGAGCTGACCCAATTGAAATTGGAATATTCACGACAACGTAATCTAAACAATTGTTATTCACGTTCGCAGCACTCTCGTTTGCAGAAGTTGTGTTGTTCGAAAATTGAACAGCAGCTGAACAACCAGGAATCGTGAATGCTGCTATTCGCGTAGACCAGTTCGCTGCGGGATTGTACATTCCTGTGAACCAAAATGTCTCACCATCTGCGGGATCTAATCCCATAGCATTGTAATCGCCATAGCGATTGCCGTTGTTTGATGCAGTTCCCGCAACAATAACCGTTTCCGGTTCGGTCATGGTATTCAACGCATCGCAAGATTTACGTCCCGTGTATCTCAAAGAAGGATAAACCGTGCTACTTGAGACATTGTATGCAAGACCAATATTTCCTGAAGCTGAAATTCCGATTGAAGCCATCCAGCGGTGGTTGGCATCTGGAGAATAAGTCGCTTGTTGATAGATGCTCCATGTTCCTGAAGTTCCTCCTGTTCTGCGTAATTCGTACCAACGAATTCCTGCCTTGTCATTTCCATCTACATCAGCAGCATGACAACACACGATACTTTCGTGAGTGCCAAAGTTTCTGTAATGAATTCGATTCATCAATACTTCGCGAAGTGGATCTAATGTCGTAGTTGAATTGGGCTGAGGCACGCATGCAAATGAGGTATATCCGCACAATGAAGAATTAAAAGCAGCAATTGGAAGAGTTGCAACCTGAGTTAAAGAAGAACTCGTAGGGGTCGTCCAGTTGATGTTGAATGCCCACATTTCAAGCGCATCAGAAGGAGCACCCCATGAATCATCGCGCATGCGCATTACATATGCCGGTGTTCCTGTTGGAGGAAGTGTTGTTCCGTTCAAACTAACCGGAGTTGCGGCTTGGAATCCGATGGTTCCGAAAGAATTCAAAGTAAAACGTTGAGCAGTTGTAGATGCACCCCCTGCTAACATGGTTGTGCGATTAATTGCATAAACCGCAGGGCT
Organism: Chryseobacterium gleum; assembly: GCA_945897395.1. Classification (GTDB taxonomy): domain Bacteria; phylum Bacteroidota; class Bacteroidia; order Flavobacteriales_D; family Sanyastnellaceae; genus CAIZGX01. The sequence goes on from CAMDFE010000016.1 coordinate 3,507, forward strand.
ACTCTCGTTCGATGTAATTATATAGGCATTGTTCCAAATCGAATATTTAGGATAATCTGGGAACTGTGGAGCAGTGAAGGTGTATTTGTACCAAGTGCCCAATGGATCGGCTGTAGAAGAAACCGCAATAGAGAATTTATTTCCCGTTGCAGTAAACTCACTCATGAACCAACGGCCAGCCAATTCATCATACATGACAATTGGGTCTCCCGCTCCACCTGGCTGAGCGAAATAAGTATCGAAATAAGTTTGCGCCAATACCTGTGTTCCTGCCTTATTCCAAATTTTGAAATAAGCGCCTGAACCTCCGTTGATCATTTGAATCACGTGGTTAGGTCCAACATCTACAGATGGGTCGGCAGGGCTAACACTCGTGTTCCCAATACCGTTAAAGGAGAGCGTTAAGCCTCTGTCATCTGTTGCAGGATGAGGATATTCAGTTTGCAAGGCAGGGTCCATTCCTTTGGGCAAGGCATCTGCATTAATTTCTGGATATAATGACCATCTCTTTTTAGGGTGATAGCCAATCTTATTTTCCTTCGTTTGTTCATTCGGAAAATTCGGATCTGCAACAAAGTCACGCAAGGCAACTGTCTCTCCCAAGTATTCGACTTGAATGATATCTGGATTCAACAAAAAAGTTTGTTGTTTGTCTTGTGCATTCAGTCCAAGGAATGCGCTGAAAAGAAATACCGACGTGTACAATTTCCGCATGCAAAATAAAATATTTTACAATATAATTGATATGTTCATAAACATACAAAAAAATAGTAGGCTTATCTTTGAACTTCTAAACCCCTTTAAACAAGACAACATTTTCTTTTCATCATGAAATTCGATCATCATATCCATTCCGTTGAACAAGCTTTGTCTCATTGGAATATTCCCCAAGAGTCAAGAAACCTAGTAGATCCCATTCGCTATTTATTGTCTTTAGGTGGAAAACGAATTCGTCCAGTGCTAACGCTTTTAGGTCATGAGCTGTTCGACGGAAATGCTGAACGTGTGATTTCACAAGCCCTGGCCGTGGAAGTCTTTCACAACTTCTCGCTCATGCACGACGATATTATGGACAATGCCCCGCTTCGTCGCGGAAAACAAACGGTTCATGAAAAATGGAATGTGAATGCAGCTGTGTTAAGCGGAGACGGGATGATGATCTTATCATACGATTTATTGCTGAAGAATCAGGAAGATAAATTTGTTGAATTATTCCAATGCTTCAATCAGACGGCTTGGGAGGTGTGTGTTGGTCAACAAATGGACATGGACTTTGAAAAGCGTGAAGATGTAAGCTTAGATGAATATCTTGAAATGATTCGATTGAAGACCGCTGTATTGTTGGGTTGTGCCCTTCGTCTAGGCGCCATTGCGGCTAACGCTTCGAAAGAAGATCAAGAACATTTACGATTATTCGGAGAACATCTTGGACTTTCGTTTCAACTACGTGACGATTATTTAGATGCCTATGGTGATCCGGAAAAATTCGGAAAGCAAGTGGGTGGCGATATTCTTTCCGACAAGAAAACGTATTTGTATTTACACACTGCCAATCACGAAGACGAAAGCATTCCAGCTGAATTAAAAGCACTGCACGGAAATTCAGAAGACCCAAGTGCGAAAATCACTTCTACCCTTCATTTATTTTCTAAGTCGAAGGCAAACGAAGTGACACTTTCGAAAAGTGAGGCATACTACAACAGCGCTTTGAATCACTTAGATGCTATTTCCGTTTCCGATGAAAAGAAAATGGCTTTGCGAAATCTAGCTTCTTTCCTTCTTGAGCGCGAGTCGTGAATCTTCCTTCCAAACAAATAACGGAAGATGTCTATCTTCAAATGCTGAAAGACTTGACACTGGCGGGATTTCAAATGAAGAATGTACCCGGATTTGAAACCGGATATGATTATCTCTTCAACTTTTTTCAAGTCCAATTGAAATCTGCCCCTACGAATTTGCGAAGGTTTCTTTACACCGCAGATATTACCGAAAGCACAATTGCGAATAAAGTCACGTCGCACATTCCTGCGGAAGCGGCAGCCCAATTGCTTGAATTGGCAATCGAGCGGATGCAACTAAAAATTGACTTGCGAAAGAAATACAGTTAGTTGATTTCTCCGGTGATGTAGATCTCTAAAATTCCCCAAACGATCTGGGTAAAAAATGCCACTAACAAAAGCACAACGTAGGCATTCAGAATGGTGCGCTTCGGCTTTTTAATCTTGTCGTATTTCACAATGTGATCAACCGCAACAGAAGCCACTCCAAGAAAATTCAAAAACATGAACAAGGCCCAATGCGCGCGAATTTCCGCGTATGCATTCAGCCAAAACGTGCTTGTTTCGCTCATGAATTTCGAAACATAAAAATACAGGTTGAAAAACGTGCAAGCAATGAATGCAAAAGGGATTAATACTTTACCAGGTATATCGTTCATGCGGCTAAATTAATCACGCCGTGAAGAACAAAGCAATAAAACTTTCAGCGGCACGGTGCGCAGACAATTCTTTTGAAATGACACGATTCAAAGTCAATTCATATTTCTCTTTGAAGTGCGGCTTGCTTTGAAGCTGATGCAACAAAACCTGATGAATCTGTTCTTCAAAACTACTTACCAATTGCCTTTTTCGATTCTCTTCTATCCAGCCGTTGGAAATACTCCACCGTTGGAATTTTTCAATTTCATTCCATACCACATCAATTCCTTTCGCCTCCAATGAAGACGTTGTAAAGACTTGCGGCATCCAATTGTTTTCGCGTTGCGGAAATAAATGCAAGGCGGAAGTGTACTCGCCTCTCGCTCGCTCAGCTTTCAATTCATTTCCACTGTCTGCCTTCGTAATAACCATGGAATCTGTCAATTCCATAATGCCACGCTTAATGCCTTGCAGCTGATCTCCAGCGCCAGCCAACATGAGCAACAAAAAGAAATCGGTCATGGCATGCACTGCAGTTTCACTCTGCCCCACCCCTACTGTTTCCACCAGCACAATGTTGTAACCTGCCGCTTCGCAAAGCAAGATACTTTCACGTGTGCTTCTGTTCACACCGCCGAGGTGTGAACTTGATGGTGAGGGACGAACAAAAGCATTCGGATGCAACGACAATTCGTTCATGCGTGTCTTGTCTCCGAGAATGCTTCCTTTCGAAATCGGACTCGAAGGATCTATAGAGAGTACGGCTAATTTATTTTCTTCATTTTGAAAAACTTCGCGAGCGAGCGCTTCAATAAACGTCGATTTTCCTACTCCGGGAACTCCGGTAATTCCAATTCGAAGTGAATTTCCTGTGTATGGAAGAATGCGTTCAATGACCTCGTCCATAACTTGCATATGTTCTACCCTGTTGCTTTCTAAAAGCGTTAAGGCCGAAGCCAACGCCAAGCGGTCGTGCGCTAAAATGCCATTCACCAACTCATCTGACTGAAAAGAAGCTTGACGTTCTTTCAGTCTATTTTTATATTGAAGTTGGGCGTTGTTCTTGGCACTCATGCGTGCTTCAAAGAAAAGAAAAAATTAGCAGACGAAGAAGATTATTTTTGTGGAATGGAATACGTCTTCATTTTAGTTGTTGCGCTATTGGGATCTGGACTCAGTTTCTTTAGTGGATTCGGATTTGGAACCTTGCTTCTTCCGGTGATGGCGTTGTTCTTCGATTTGCAAACGGCAGTGTTCGCAACGGCCATCGTACACTTCTTGAACAATGTTTTCAAGTTGACTTTAGTTGGAAGATATGCGCATTGGAAAACTGTCATTCAATTTGGAATTCCTTCAGCCGTTGGTGCATTTCTTGGCGCTGAAGCGCTGAATTATCTTGCGCAATTGAAGCAACCTGTGCATCTTCAATTTTGGCATACTGACACCGAAACCACATTGCTTGGGGTAGTCATGGGGGTTGTGCTAATTCTTCTTGCAGCCATGGAATATTCGAATGCCTTAGTTCGTGTGAATAAGGCTCCGCGCATATTATGGATTGGCGGGGTCTTCAGTGGATTCTTTGGAGGATTAAGCGGACAACAAGGAGCTATTCGAAGTGCGTTCTTGATGAATCATTTTGAAGACAAGCAGGTCTTTATTGGAACACGTGCAGCGTTGGCTTTCATTGTAGACGCTGTGAGAATTTTTACCTACGCAGCTTCCTTCCAGTTATTCCTTCAACATGAAATATATTTACCCATGGCACTCGCACTGTTGGGTGGAATGAGCGGGGCATTGATTGGAAATAAATTCCTGAAGAAAACCAGTATCGAATGGATTCGAAAAACAGTTATGGTATTCCTATTCGTGATGGGAACACTCATGATTGCCGGATTGGTTTAGTTTTATTCGAAGCGCATGTGCTTCACCGAGTCTCCTGAATCGCGCAATTCATTCAACGCTTGAATGCCAATTGAAAGTTGAAGCGCCACGTAATTCACGGTAACACTTTCATCGCTTTTAGAAGTCTTCACTCCTTCCGGAACCATGGGATTGTCAGAGACCAACAACAATGCTCCGCGCGGAATCTTGTTAGCGAAACCTACCGTGAAGAGCGTTGCTGTTTCCATATCAATAGCGGTCGATTTAATATCGGTCAGATACTGTTTGAATTTCTCATCATGCTCCCAAACTCTTCTGTTCGTGCTATACACAGTGCCTGTCCAGTAGTCGCATTCGTGCGTGCGAATCGCCGCGGAAACAGCCATTTGCAATCGGAACGAAGGAAGTGCCGGCACCTCAGGAGGCATGTATTCATTGCTGGTTCCTTCTCCGCGAATGGCAGCAATAGGAAGAATAAGATCGCCTATGCGCGTTTTTTTCAATCCGCCACATTTACCTAAAAACAAAACGGCTTTCGGATGAATGGCAGAAAGCAAATCCATGATGGTGGCGCACATAGCGCTTCCCATTCCGAAGTTTATGACGGTAATGTTATTCGCGGTAACGGTTTGCATGGGCTTGTCTTCACCAATAACCGGAGCGTTATTTTCTTTCGAAAAAATATCGAGGTACTTATGGAAGTTCACGAGTATAATGTACTCGCCAAATCCTTCAAGTGGTGTTCCCGTATATCGCGGAAGCCAGTCTTTTACTATTTCTTCTTTTGTAACCATTGAATTAAAGATAGATTAAAAACATGTAGAGACAACAAACGCCCGATGACCGGGCGTTTGAATATTTTTAAAGTTGAATGAAATTATCCGTTTAACATAACTGGCATAACCAACATTAAGATGTCTTCGTTTTCGAACGACTTCTCTACTTCGGTAATGATACCGGCTCTATTTGGAGCGCTCATTTCAACATGCACGTTATTCGCATCGAGGTTATTCAACATGTCTTGCAAGAAGCGCGAGTTGAATCCGATTTCCATGTTGTCTCCAACGAATGTACAAGCCAATTGCTCGTGTGCTTCGTTAGCGAAGTCTAAATCTTCCGCAGACAATTGAATTTCACTTCCAGTTAATTTCAAACGCACTTGATTCGTAGAGCGGTTTGCGAAGATGCTCACACGCTTAATTGAATTCAAGAAGTCTAAACGATCGATGGTTAATTTGAATGGATTCTCTTTTGGAATAACCGCTTCGTAATTTGGATATTTCCCTTCAATTAAACGACACATCAATGTTACGTTATCGAACGTGAACATGGCGTTGTTCTCGGTGTATTGCATGTTCACTTCAGACTTCAACGAAGACAAAGCACCCTTCAACAAGTTCAAAGGTTTACGAGGAACAATGAATGCTGCAGACTCTCCGCCAATGTCTGAACGTGTCATGCGAACTAACTTGTGTGCATCTGTTGCAACGAAGCGAACGCTTTCGGGTTCAATTTCGAAGAACACACCTGACATAATAGGACGCATATCGTCGTTACCTGCAGCGAAGATTGTTTTAGAGATGGCTCTGTTCAGTACATCTGCACCAATTAACAAAGCCTTTGAAGCTCCCATTGCTGGTGCCTTTGGAAACTCGTCGCCATTTTGTCCGGTTAGTTTGTACTTACCGTTATCGCTGGTGATTTCAATTCCGAAAGTTTTTCCGTCAACATCGAATGTCAATGGTTGATCTGGAAGACTCTTTAAAATATCTAATAATAGTTTTGCCGGAACTGCAATCATTCCTTCCTCTTTGCATTGAATAGCCATGCGCGTGTTCATGCTTGTTTCCAAGTCAGAAGCTGAAAGCGTAAGCTCGTCTTGTTTCATTTCGAACAAGAAGTTATCGAGGATTGGAAGGGTATTGTTCGAGTTCAATACGCCGTTTAACAATTGTAATTGTTTTAAAAGTCCGAGGGAGTTGACAATGAATTTCATGTGTTGTCTTTAATCTAGTTTACGGGACAAATATAAAGCAGTCCGTTTCGAAATAAATTAGGGGTTGAAGATGAACTTATTCACTATTCGAATCTGATAAGGTCGGCTTTTGATCTTTTTCTTGAATTGTTTCCAACCAAAACGGATCTTCATCGCTGAGCTCTGGCTCAACTTCATGTTGGTATACCGGCTCTGGGGGACCTTGTTTCCGGAAATACCACGCTAGCATAATTCCGCATATGAATCCGCTAATGTGTCCTTCCCACGAAACTTGTTGTTCAATGGGAAACATATACCAGACGGTGTATCCGTAGACAAATCCGACTGCCATGGAGATGCGCTTCGTATTCAGGTTTCTTCGAAATATTCCGCTAAAGAAAAGAAAAGCGAATTCGGCGTAGATAAGCACGCTTGCTCCGACATGGACGTTATCTCTCCCAATTGCAAAAAGAATTATTGGAGAGAGCAGCCACATGATTAAGAAGACGGGAATGGCAATTTCGTAATAGAAGAAAAAGAGTGTGGTCGTAAGAATAAAAAAGGCTAAGACGTTGTTCCAGAGGTGTTCGGGTGAAGCGTGCACGAAGAGCATAGTTGGCATATGAAGAAGACCTTGCCAGGTTCGCGGTTCAACGCCTAAACCTGAAAGTGAGAAGTTGAGATACCGCGAACCGTAAAACGAAATGACAAATAGAAGTACGAAAATGGAAGACCACAAGAGTGCGTCTAAAAGTTTTGTTCGGTCTGGTAATAAAATCATGCGTTCAAATTAACAACAGCTATTCCAAAACGAAGATTCATGAATAATAGAGACAAGCTGTCAGTTCCTTTTCCACTTACTAAAAATTCAGTGTGAATAAAGACTGAAAACGGCCGTGTAAAAGTGTAAAGCATAAAATAGATTTGGCCTTGTTAATCAAACACCCAACATGAGTCAATCTGATATTCACGCCTTGATAAAATTGCTCGATGATCCAGACGAAGTAGTCTTCGATACGGTTCGCGAAGCCATTACTGAGAAGGGCGAAGCTGTGTTGCATACGTTAGAAGATCATTTCATTATTGGAAGTGGCGATCAGCTTGCGCTTCAGCGTTTATCGGAAATCATTGCGAACATTCAGTACAAGACAACTTACACCGCGATTAAAGATTGGCAGTTAGGCGAGCAGGATTTGTTGGAGGGAATGTTAATCTTGAATAAGTACTATCAGCGTAACGTTCCCAGTGAAGAGATTACGTATTTGTTCTCGAGATTGCGTCAGGATATTTGGTTGGAATTGAACGAACGCTTAACCGCGTTAGAAACGGTTAACGTTTTGAATCATATTATTTTTAAGCTTTGTGGATACACGAGTGTCTCTGGCGAAATTCAGAATGCTCCGCATTCGTTGTTCGATGTGTTGAACACGAAGACAGGAACATCGTTGAGCATTGGCACACTGTATTTGTTGTTGGCTCGCAGTTTAGACTTACCTATTTATGGTGTGAATTTACCGGGGCATTTCTTGTTGTGTTATGTTGAACAAATGCCCGAGTGGTTGTTACCTGAAGGCGAAACCGACACGGACGAAATTTTATTTTACATTAATCCAGCTGCAGGCGGCTCCATCCTAGACCGCGAAGAGATTGAGCAGTTTATTACCAGTCAGCATTTGCCTTTGGATCAACGTTTCTTCGATCCATGTTCCAACTCCGATGTTGTTACTAGAAACATTAACGCGCTTAGTCATCATTACATCTCACAGAACAACGCAGATAAGGTGAGGGAGTTGCAGGTCCTTTTAAGCGTGCTTCTTGAGATTGAGGAATAACACTCACCTTCGGTGATCAATTCTTCGAATCAATCTTTCAGATCAATCTCTTTGCGATCAAACCTTCGGTGAAAGAAAACGAAGTTCAAACAACGGAGTTCAAACAACGGAGTTCAAACAACATAGTTCTCACAGCGCAGTTCCCATTTCCTTCAAGATATCCATCTCCTTTTCATTCGGATAAATTCCGGAAAGTAAAACTGCTGAAAATGCGACAGGGTAATTAACAATATAGGCCGAAAATTTGGTGTTGTTTTCTAGCTTCAGTAAACCCATTTCAATTAAACTTTCAGCAATGATTCGCGCGGTTTTATCTGACTTCCCTGTTACGCGTTCGACATCTTTTTTCGATATTTTACCGCGTAAAAAAACAACCTCTAAAATATAGCGACATTCTGTTTTCAATTTTCTCCGTGCAACCATGAGATCTACAAAACTATATATGCGTTCAAGCATGCTGTCGCAATCTAAAAGACGCGACATAAATTCAATCTGATCAATGGCGGTTGAGAGAAAGAATTTGCAAAATCCTACCAGTTCTTTGTTAGATAAATTTCCTCTTCCGTCGTAATCGTTCCATCGGCGCGAGTCGGCGCGAGCCAGCAACAACTTGTATTGCTTTTCGTGAATGGCTAAGCCGCGCGACATGGACCACAGCCCAGAGGCATCTAGTCCTTCAGATAGAAGACAGGCGTCGCTGAACAACCGGTTTACTCGACCGTTTCCGTCTACAAACGGATGTATCCAAGCCAATCGATGGTGGGCCGCAGCGATAGCAATTACAAGGCGGTTTTTCGATTTATTCAAATGAGAATCTGAATCGTAAGACTCTATGA
>CAMDFE010000017.1 GCA_945897395.1 Chryseobacterium gleum
TTCAGAGTCACGACGAGCCAGATAGTCATTCACGGTTACCACGTGAACACCTCTATTCGCAAGTGCATTTAAGAAAACAGGAAGTGTTGCAACAAGCGTTTTACCCTCACCGGTAGCCATTTCGGCAACTTTCCCTTGGTGAAGGGCAATACCTCCAATCAACTGTACATCGTAGTGAACCATGTCCCAAATGAATCTGTTCCCAGCAGCAGACCAGTTGTTTTTCCAAATGGCCTTGTCTCCTTCGATGCGAACGTAATCTTTGGAAGTCTGAATAGCGAAATCTTTGTCAAATGCGTTCGCCGAGACCGTGATTTCCTCGTTGTTTTTGAAAATTTCTGCTGTGCGTTTAATCACTGCAAATGCCTCTGGAAGTATTTCGACTAGAACCTCTTCAATTTCCTCGTTTATTGTTTTTCTAACTTTGTCAACTTCAGCGTAAATACCTTCCTTTTCTTCCAGAGCGTCGAGAGGAAGCTCGTCGGCTTTATCATTCAATGCTTGAACTTCATCTTCAAGGTGCTGAATATGATTTTGGATGCGAGTTTGCATGTCTTGAGACATCTGACGGACATCATCTGCGCTAGCGTTTGAAAGGGCTTCGCAAGCAGATTTGGTAGCTTTAAGAAGCGGTTGAATAGCTTCAATATCTTTCTCTTTTTTATCTCCGATTATTTTCTTCAGAATAGTATTCAGCGCTCCGAGCATAGGTTCTTCAATTAATGGTTACAAATGTAACGCCTTCTTCTATTTGATAAGGGATAAAATGAAGACGTATTTACTATTTTTCAAGCTAAAAGTAGTGCCACATAATATATCGGAAATTCTGTCATTTTTGCAAGAAAAAAAATAAAAATTTGCGAATCACTAGATGGGCAAGGGTTCTAGGGATATGAATATTTAATTGTTAAAAACTAGCTCCTCTTGTTAACTGTTTTAAGTTGCAATTTCACAATCAATAATGAATCTTTGAAGTCCTGAATTTCTATTCTCGATTTTTATGATCTCGAAAGAAGTTAAAGAATAAAACAATTCAATTAATTAGACAGATGCAGCACGAAGAGCCACTTTTAACAGAAAACCCAGACAGATTTGTACTTTTCCCTATTGTTCACCAAGATATTTGGCAGATGTACAAAACCTCAGAGGCAAGTTTTTGGACGGCTGAGGAGATTGATTTAAGTGTTGATTTGGTTGACTGGAATACAAAGTTGAACAACGACGAGCGTCACTTCATTAAACATGTATTAGCTTTCTTCGCAGCAAGCGATGGAATTGTAAATGAGAATTTGGCAGAGAATTTTGTTCGCGAAGTTCAATATACCGAAGCGAAATTTTTCTACGGATTTCAAATCATGATGGAGAACATTCACAGTGAAACTTATTCATTGCTGATTGACACTTACATTAAGGATACTGCGGATAAAAATTATTTATTCAAGGCAATCGACACGTTAGACTGCGTGAAGAAAAAGGCAGAATGGGCGTTGCGTTGGATCAAGGGCGGAACTTTTGCGGAACGTTTAGTAGCCTTTGCTGCTGTTGAAGGGATTTTCTTTTCAGGAAGTTTCTGCAGTATTTTTTGGTTGAAGAAACGCGGTCTAATGCCAGGATTGACTTTCAGTAATGAGTTGATTAGTCGTGACGAAGGAATGCATTGCGACTTTGCTTGTTTGCTATACAACGAGCATATCCAAAACAAACTGCCAGAAGGCCGTGTTCGCGAAATTATTGAACAAGCGGTGGCCATCGAGCGCGAATTCATCACAGATGCACTTCCTGTGCGTTTGATTGGAATGAACAGCGATTTAATGAGTCAGTATATTGAATTCGTAGCAGACAGATTGTTGAGCGAACTAGGGAGCGATAAAATATACAACAGCACAAATCCGTTCGATTTTATGGATTTAATAAGTGTTGAAGGAAAGACGAATTTCTTTGAAAAGCGTGTGGCGGAATATCAGAAAGCAGGAGTGAAAGATGGCCCATCAGAAGATTCAAGAGCCATTTCATTCTCGGAAGAATTCTAAGAAAATTAAGCATTAACGAAATATATAGAAGCACATGTTTGTAGTAAAAAGAGACGGTAGAAAAGAAACAGTGAAATTCGATAAGATCACTGCCAGAATTTCAAAATTATGTTACGGGTTGAACCCCATCATAGATCCTTTGAAAATTGCCATGAAGGTAATTGAAGGGGTATTCGATGGAGTAACCACAAGTCAGTTAGATACGCTAGCAGCTGAAATAGCCGCTACGAATACGACGACGCATCCGGACTATGCTCTTCTTGCCTCTCGAATAGCTATCGGAAACTTACACAAGAATACCAAGAAGTCTTTTTCTCAAACTATTTCAGATTTATACAATTATGTAGATCCGAAGACTGGAAAAGGCGCGGGCTTAATTGCAGAAGACGTTTACAACGTGATAACGGAGAATGCGCCATTATTGGACAGCACGATTATCTACGATCGTGATTTTCAATTCGATTATTTCGGTTTCAAAACATTGGAAAAATCGTATTTGTTGAAGATGCACGGTACGGTGGTGGAACGTCCACAGCACTTGTTCATGCGCGTTGCCGTTGGAATTCACAAGACAGATTTAGATGAAATTGTGAAGACTTACAACATGATTAGCGAAGGATGGTTCACACATGCAACCCCTACGCTTTTCAATGCTGGAACACCGAAGCCTCAGATGAGTTCTTGCTTCCTTATTCAAATGAAAGATGACAGTATCCCTGGAATTTATGATACGTTGAAGCAAACAGCTTTAATTTCTCAAAGCGCCGGTGGTATAGGACTTAGCATTCACAATGTTCGTGCTAAGGGTTCATACATCAGAGGTACAAACGGTACGAGCAATGGTATTGTTCCAATGTTGCGCGTGTTCAACGACACAGCGCGTTATGTAGACCAAGGAGGTGGAAAGCGCAAAGGTTCTTTCGCAATTTATCTTGAACCGTGGCACGCAGATGTTTATGACTTTTTAGACTTAAGAAAAAACCACGGTAAAGAAGAAATTCGTGCGCGTGATTTGTTCTATGCTCTATGGATTCCTGATTTGTTCATGCAGCGCGTGAAGGACAACGGAACATGGACATTGATGTGTCCAAATGAATGTCCTGGACTTTCTGATTGTTGGGGTGAGGAATTCGAAAAGTTGTATACTAAATACGAGTCGGAAGGAAAAGGAAGAGAGACAATCAAAGCACAAGACTTGTGGTACAAAATTATCGAGTCTCAAATTGAGACCGGTAACCCTTACATGTTGTACAAAGATGCTGCGAATCGCAAGAGCAATCAGCAAAACCTAGGTACCATTAAGAGTTCGAACTTGTGCACCGAGATTATTGAGTACACAGCACCCGATGAAATTGCAGTTTGTAATTTAGGTTCTATTGCCTTACCGAAATTTGTAAAAGACGGAGCTTTCGATCACGATAAGTTGTTTGAAGTGACTTACCAATTAACGGTGAACTTGAACAAGATTATTGACGGAAATTATTACCCAGTTCCTGAAACACGTAACTCAAACATGCGTCACCGTCCAATTGGAATTGGTGTTCAAGGATTGGCAGATGCGTTTATTTTATTGCGTTTCCCATTTGAATCGGAGGAAGCGAAAAAGTTGAATCGCGAAGTATTCGAAACCATCTATTATGCGTCTTGCACAGCATCGAAAGATTTAGCGCGCAGAGACGGTGCTTACGAAACCTTCCAAGGTTCTCCAGCATCGAAGGGCATCCTTCAATTCGATATGTGGAATGTTACTCCGACTGATCGTTGGGAGTGGAGCGTATTGAAAGAAGAAATTACGAAATACGGAATGCGCAACAGCTTGTTGTTAGCTCCAATGCCAACGGCTTCTACTGCGCAGATTTTAGGTAATAACGAATGTTTCGAACCCTATACCACGAACATTTATTCAAGAAGAACTTTGGCAGGCGAATTCATTGTTGTGAATAAGCACTTATTGAAAGACCTTGTAAATCTCGGGTTGTGGAATGACAATTTGAAGAACAAGTTAATGTCAACCAGCGGTTCTGTTCAGAACATCGATGAAATTCCAGACAACTTGAAAGCCCTTTACAAAACAGCTTGGGAGATTTCACAACGTGTGGTAATTGATATGGCTGCTGATCGCGGAGCTTACATTTGTCAAAGTCAGTCGTTGAATATTTTCATGGAAAATGCAAACTTCGGAAAACTAACTTCCATGCATTTCTATGCTTGGGAAAAAGGATTGAAAACAGGTATGTATTACTTGCGCACCAAGGCCGCAACGGACGCTATTAAGTTTACGGTAGATAAGTCACAATTGTCAAAGCCAAAAGCTGAAGTAGTAATTGAGAGTGCACCGGTGTCAGTAAGTATGAATATTACCCCAGATACACTTTCGCAGAAAAATGTGGACGCGATTGCTTGTTCAATAGATAATCCAGATTCTTGCGAATCTTGCAGCGGATAATTCAATTAAGAAATAAAAAGGAAAGGGTCGCAGTGCGGCCCTTTTTTTTCTTCATTTCATTTTTAATAAGTTCTTTTTGAACCTTGTTCTTTATAATCAAATGTTTGTAAATTGTCGTCAAATGAGAAAGCTCCTATTCAATCTTCTTGCGTTGTTGACCACAACGGTCTCCTATGCGCAAACTCTGCGAGGAAAGGTAGTTGAGCAACAGAATCAAGCGTCACTCACAGGTGCTGTTATTTTTCAGAAGGGCACGAGCAATGGAGCTTCTAGCGATTACGACGGAGAATTTTCCATTAAAGTTTCTGGACTTCCGGTGACGTTGGTTGTGAAATATGTTGGCTTTGCTGATCAGGAAATTGTTGCAAGAAACACCGATTTTATTTTGGTTGAAATGATAACTGGCGATTTCGGTCCAACTGTTATTATTCGCGACACACGAATTACTGAAAAACAAAAACAGAATCCATTGACTGTTGAACGAATGGATTTGACAGCGATTAAAAATTCTGCCGCGGGAAATTTCTACGAGGGATTAGGAGCCCTGAAGGGAGTTGATTTAACCACAGCAAGTTTAGGATTTCGTGTTATCAATACGAGAGGTTTCAATTCTACCTCACCAGTTCGAAGTTTGCAGCTGATAGATGGTGTAGACAATCAATCACCCGGTTTGAATTTCTCTTTAGGAAATTTTCTAGGCGCTCCCGATTTAGATGTTTTCGCAGTGGAAATTGTACAAGGGGCGAGTAGTGCATTTTACGGTCCCGGTGCCTTTAACGGGGTAATTAAAATGGAAACGAAAGACCCGTTTGTCTATACGGGTCTTACCGCTCAGCTGCGAGTGGGCGAGAGGCAATTGGTTGAGCCATCGGTGCGTTTTGCACACGCGTTTTCCAACAAGGAAGGGCATAAGTACTTAGCTTACAAATTCAATGTCTTTGCGTTTAAAGCTTTGGATTGGGCTGCGGATAATCAATCTCCGATATACAACAGTGGATTTTCTGCGAGCAATCCAGGAAGATTTGACGCAGTGAACATATACGGCGATGAGTATTTTGCAGCTAACAACTATTCTGAAGATCTAAACGGAAAACCTGGATTGGGAACTTTTTTCAGAACGGGTTATCGCGAATCTGATTTAGTGGACTACAACACAAAAAATGTGAAGGCCAATGCCTCGGTTCATTTGCGCTTGAAACCGGAATTGGAAGAGACTTCACCAGAACTTATAGTTGCGGGAAATGTAGGCCAAGGGACTACCGTTTACCAGGGAGACAACCGATTCAGTTTGCGCGATATTCTTTTTTATCAAGGTCGGGTTGAATTAAAAAAGAAGGATAAATACTTCATTCGTATTTATGGAACAGGTGAAGATGCTGGAAAAAGTTTTGACCCTTATTTCACAGCATTGAAGTTGCAAGACGCCGCTCGTTCCGATGAGAATTGGGCGAATGTATACGTGAAGTACTGGCAAGATTCAGTTAGCGATATTATAACGGATAATTTGGGTTATCCGCAATATGTGCAAAATCCGAATTGGCCGGCTGAGCCTAATTTTTACATTGTTCCGACTGTGGATCAATACACAGCCTGGTCTAATCAAAACTTTGACACTCTGTCTTATTTCCATCAATTAGTAGAGAATTGGACAAACAACGGCACTGCAGGAATCCCTATGGCAGGGCAATATGGATTTTTTCAACCTGGCTCAGCACTGTTTAATTCAAATTTCAATCAAATAACTTCTTCCAATAACAACGATGCCGATGGTGGAACGCGATTCTATGATCGATCTTCGCTTTTCCACACGCAAGGAGAATATCAATGGAAAGGTACAGGCTACATAGATTATCGCATTGGAGGGAACGCTCGGTTGTATCGTCCAAATTCTGCAGGAACCATATTTACAGATGATGTCGAGAAAATTTACAACTACGAAGGTGGTTTGTATTTCGGAGCAACGAAGAAATTATTAGAGAATCGTTTGATTGTTAGTGGAACGTTGCGTTTAGATAAAAATGTGAACTTCGATGCACTTGTCAGCCCAGCGGCTTCTATTGTTTTTCAACCCCAAAAAAATCACTACCTGCGGGCTTCGTTTTCTTCGGCTTTAAGAAACCCGACTTTAACCGATCAGTACTTAAGTTTGAATGTCGGTCCTGCTATATTAAGTGGAAATTTGAATGGCGTTGATTCCCTCATCACGCTCGCCAGTTTCAATGCCTACCGAAACACATTGAATACAGATAGCTTGGTTTATTTCGATATTGATCCGATCCGTCCTGAGCAAGTGAAAACTATGGAATTGGGCTACCGTGCCTCGTTCTTCGATTCAAAAGTCTATATAGATTTAGGCGTGTATTACAGTGCTTACAAGCATTTCATTGGATATAATATTGGTCTTTCTGCAAATTTCCCACCGCCGTCTTACCTTCCGGAAGATTTGCAAGTTTATCGTTATTCAGCGAATTCAAAAAATACGGTAACAACGCAGGGGGCTAATGTAGGATTGAATTATTATTTTCATGAAAAGCATAGTTTCGGGGTTAATTATTCGTTCAACAGTATTGTAAGAAGCGACCCGAATGACCCGATTATTCCAGCTTTCAATACGCCGAAGCACAAGTATAATCTGAGCGTTACCGGAAATAAATTGTTCGAATCGGAAGAAGGAAATTGTTGGGGGTATAGTGTGAACTACAAGTGGATACAAGGATATCTGTTTGAAGGGTCTCCTCAGTTTACGGGGTATATAAATACCTACGATATGGTAGATGTTCAAGTGAATTACAGTTTAATTGACTCTAATGTTTTCTTTAAGTTAGGAGCCTCTAACGTATTAAATAATCAACAAGTTCAGGTGTACGGTGGTCCTTCAATTGGAAGAATGGCCTATCTTAGCATACAATATTCGTTCAATCATCAAAAATCAAATAAATAACTTATGAAAAAAATCTACTCATTGATTGCAATTGCGATGTTGAGTGTAACAGGAGCATCTGCCCAACGTTACATGACAGAGCAATTTACTTCGGTTGACGTTCAAACGGACGTTACCTATGGCGTGAACGCTACAGTATTGTATTATTCTCAGCTTGGACAAGCGGTTCCAGAGGGATTAAAAATGGATGTTTATTCTCCAGCAGGAGACACTGAAACGAACCGTCCAGTTATTCTTTATTTCCACACTGGAAACTTCCTTCCTTTCCCACAAAATCAGGGTACTGGTGGAACAAAAACGGATGCTACAATTGTTGAGTTGTGCACTCGTCTAGCTAAATTGGGTTATGTAGTAGCTTCTTGCGACTACCGCCTTGGCTGGAATCCAATTGCTGCGACTCAAGAAGAGCGTGTAAACACTTTGATTAACGCGGCTTACCGTGGTGTTCAAGACGGTCGCACTGCTGTTCGTTTTTTCCGGATGACTGCTGCTGAGGGTGGAAACCCATTCGGTATTGATCCAACCCGTGTTGCAGTTTGGGGACAAGGTACAGGTGGATATATCACATTCGCTATAACAGGTATTGATGCATACACAGACTTGTTACTGCCTAAGTTTACAACGAGCACTGGAATTCCAATGGTATTGGATTTCGTGAATGGAGATATCAATGGTACTTCTGTTGGTGTTAACCCTTTGAATGGTGATACTCTTTGTTATGCTAACCACGTAGGTTATAGCTCTGACGTAAGTGTTGCGTTAAACATGGGTGGTGCTTGCGGAGATATTTCTTGGATTGATGCAGATGACAACCCAATGATTTCTTTCCAGGTTCCTTCAGATCCTTTTGCTCCTTACTACACAGGAACTGTTATCGTTCCTGGTTTGAACCTACCAGTGGTGGAGGTTAGTGGAAGCTATGATGTTCAATTGGCAATGAGCCAATACGGCAACAATGGAATTTTTGAATTGGCTGAAGGTTATTTACTTGGTCAAGCTTATACAGATGCTGCTAACACAACCAACAATGGTTTCCATGGTTTGTTCCCATTGGAGCGTCCAACAGGAATGGAAGCAGATACAGCGCCATGGGAATGGTGGGATACTGCAACTAATCCAGGAAGTGCAAATGGTTTGTTACTGAATCCTGACATGTCTATGGCTAAGGGAATGGCGTATTGTGATTCAATTATGGGGTATTCAGTACCACGTATTGCTTGTGCAATGAACTTAAACACTAGCCCATGTTACATTGGAATAGACGAGAATGAAGAAGTTTCATTCAATGTATTTCCAAATCCAGCGAATGAGTCGTTTGCAATTCGCGCTTCAGAGCGTGTAAGTGCAATTCGTATATTCGATGCAATGGGAAGAGTGGTTTACAATTCGAACACAACCAATCAAGAAGTTGTATTCGTAGATTCCTCAAACTGGTCTGCAGGAATGTATACGGTAGAGATTCACACTTCGAACAACGCTGTTGCAAGAAAGAAAATGTTGAAGAACTAATTAGTTTCTTCAAGACATAGAAAAGGCCCTAGCAATAGGGCCTTTTTTTATGCGAAATATTATAGTTTATGCGTTTGAGATTGCGTTGCAAATCTCCGCGTATTCTTCGGGTGTGAAAGTCAATCGTTCTTTTTCGAAATTCATATCGTGAATATGATTGATGGGAATCAAGTGCATATGCGCATGAGGAACTTCCAATCCGATCACGCTAATTCCAATTTTCTTACAAGGAATAACAGTTTGAATTTTTCGAGCTACTTCTTTAGCAAAAAGATTTAGAGCTTCCAATTCTTCGTTAGGAAGATCGAAGATGTAATCAATTTCTTTTTTTGGAACAACGAGAGTATGACCTTTGGCTACTGGCAGAATATCTAAAAACGCTATGAAAAGTTCGTTCTCGGCTATTTTGTAGCAGGGGATTTCTCCATGAATAATACGCGTAAATAGGGTGGCCATTAGCGATTAATGTCTAGAATTTCGAGTTGTAAAGTTCCAGCAGGAACCTGAACTTCCGCAATATCACCCACTTTTTTGCCAAGCAATCCTTTGCCAATCGGGGAATCAATACTAATTTTTTTCAGAGCAAGGTTGGCTTCGTTTTCTGCAACTAGTGTGTATTCTACTTCAGTGTTAGACTTTAGGTTTTTCAACTTAACACGAGAGAGAATGTATACTTTAGAGTTGTCAATGTGCGAATCGTCGATTAAACGCGCATTAGCTGCTAGGTCTTCCATCTTAGCTATGCGTGCTTCAAGGTGCCCTTGCGCCTCTTTGGCTGCGTCATATTCAGCATTTTCACTGAGGTCACCTTTGTCTCTTGCTTCAGCAATTTGCTGACTAATCTTAGGACGCTCAACCATCTTGAGGTTGTATAAACCGTCTTTTAATTTTTTAAGTCCTTCCGCTGTGTAATAGGCAATGTGTGACATAGTCTTGTATGTATTAAAATAAAGAAACCCCGCGAACGAGGTTTCAAAACAAATATAGTAAGAATTTTAAAGCGTAATGTGAATTCCCATGCTATGAATTCCATTGAAAGGATTCGTTAAGCGGTAAGAATAATCTAAGCCAATAACGCTTCCGTTATCACCTGCTGGCAATTGAATAGTCATACCTCCGGTTGGCCCAGACAAGGCGCTTTTCGCATTGTAAGTTGTATTCGACCCAATGTCTTGTTGGAATCCGCCTCTTAAGAAAAGACGGTTACGAAGGTTATACTCTAAACCTAAAGCAATTTGGTCCTTGCTGAACGAGTTTGAAGTGTAAGCAGCATTAGCTGTCAACTTCATACTGTTTTTCATTAGGAAATCGTAAGCGAAACCAACGTTTACCATGGAAGGCATTTCATAAGGCTGTGAACGCTGCTCAACAGTGAGTGTATTGCCACTTGAAGGAATTACAGCAGAAACAGTCATACCGTCACCTTTGTATTTCATTGGAGGTCCAACGTTACGAAGAGTGATACCAAAGCGAACGTTGTCTTTTTCTCCTGTTACGTAGCGTATTCCAGCATCGAATGCAACACCTTGTGAGCGCACATTGTAGATGGCTTCGCTAATCAAACGTACAGTAAGACCACCGTAAATACTGTTAGAGAATTCTTTCGCGAAGCTTATTCCAATGTTGGAATAGTTTACAGTGAAAGAGCCTATACCACCTTCAGGAAGTGCTTCTGTTGTGCGAGCTATGTCTCCGAAATTCATGTTTACAACAGACAATGCGAAGGCACCCGATTTTCCTACTTTTTGTCCAAAGGCTGCTGCGTTTAGTTGAATACCTGTTCCAACGAAATACTGCGTATTGGTGAAAAGCAATTCTGTTTTTTTCGTGAAGGCCAATCCTGCAACGTTTAAAAACACACTTTCTACTCCTGTTACTGAAGAGAGAGAAGAATTTCCTAATCCCGATGAACGAGCCCAAGGATTCACAAGTAAGTGACTCGCACCGGCTGATCCAGATCTATCGGGATTTCCTGCAAAAAGAGAGGATGTAATTCCTAAAATCAGGGAAAGTGATATGATTGATTTTTTCATGATCGTAATTCGTTTTTCAATTAGAAGTTATTCAAGTCAACCGGACGCATAATGCCGAACCATTTCAAGATTTTCTCTCCGATGCCAGGTACATCGACATGTATAATGTAGGTTCCAGAAGCGATCGGAATGTTTCTTTCATTTTTCAAATCCCAGTCGATACTAGTGATTTTATCAGCTTTCTTAAATTGTCTGATTCTGTTACCATTCAAATCATAGATTGTAACGGTACAGATGTCAGGAAGATTCGTAATCTTTACGCGGTTATCCAATTGATTGGTTTCATATGAACTGAACGCGTAGTATGGATTAGGAACTACATTAATAATGTCAAGTACTGAGGTAAGCGTGGTTGCATCGTTTAATGTGGTTGCAAGGTTCTTGGTTGAGAAGGTATAAATGTTTCTCCAACCGTTCACAGAAGCTGTCTCCGTAGAAATGTCGGGATTGTCATATGAGTAACTCGCATATGGCTTCGCTACACGAATGCTTATACGAACGTCGTTAGGAATCAATCCTTCTTCTACAGAAAGCAGAGGGTGTTCTGGATTTACAAGTCCGCTACCTACCCAAGTACAACCGCGGAATACTTTCTTCCAGTTTGAAGAGCTAATCGAAGGATCAGACAATTTACTGTAAAGGAATGCACCGTCGTCATATCTAGGCACAAGCGCTAAACTGGAAGCAGGGCTTGTAGCTGAGTAATCTTCGTAACGAAGATTCTTAAACACATAGATCCAATGTTGCCCACCGAATAATGGTTGACCATTGTTTGTGTATAGACGGGTTGAAGGATTCCAGATCATATCACGACCGTTTTCTCCAACTAACCAACTGTCCTCACCGAACGCCATGTTTAATCGTTCTCCTGTGCTAAGGTCAATTGCATATCCAGGGAACCAACCCATTCCGATAGCACCTACTAAATCTCCTTCTGCAGAATTGTATCCAGCTTGTCCTGCTTTTCTTCCGTTTTTGTCCACAGAAGGAGCGCGACGTACTTTCATTTTCTCAGGATCAACTGTGTTATCACCGTCGTTGTCTTCTGCTAAAGCAGGTGTGAATTGCATTTCCAATACAGGGCAACGCGTCCATTTTGATTTGTCTTTTGTGAAGACAACATCGATGTTGTTTAGACCTTTGATGTTTGATTTACGTTGTTGATCCAATTGATCAAGATCACCTTTCAAAGCATCGGTTGTTGGAGCTACATTATTTACAATGATCGTTGCATCATTTGGATCTAGAACCGTTCCGGCCACCAAGCAATAAGGAGACCATGTTCCGCCTGCTACTGCTTCATATTTCTCTTGTTCGTCAGTAAATGGGAATCCAGTACTTCCTTGCTCAAAGTCGTCATACAAAGCTTCCGATAGAGCCTGTGGGTCAGTCCCCTCTGTT
>CAMDFE010000018.1 GCA_945897395.1 Chryseobacterium gleum
AGAAAATTCAAATGAACGTCATTGGTAATATCGGTACCAAGATGAAATTAAAGGTGAATTACAACACCGAACGCACCTTCGATTTTGAGAATAACATGACGGTGGAATATACCGGTGATGAAGACCAAGTCATGCGCAAAATTGAATTGGGAACCGTAGCATTGCCGCTTACAGGAAGCTTAATGCCCGGAAGCCTTGGTTTGTTCGGAGCCAAAATTGAAACCCAATGGGGAAAGCTAAAGAACACCACAATTCTTACTCAACAAAAAGGTGAACGAAAAGAAATCACTGTTCAAGGCGGCGCGCAAACCACACGTTTTGATATCGCAGCAGACAATTACGAAGCGAATAGACACTACTTCCTTTCAGGATTCTTTAGAGACAATTATGACAATGCTCTAGCTTCATTGCCTGTTGTAAATAGCGGTGCGAACATCACACGTATTGAAGTTTGGGTGGTGAATCAACAAGCCAACACGCAAGATGTTAGAAACATTATGGCATTTACCGATTTGGGTGAGAACTCCCAATACATGGCCACAGATTACAATAACTCTTCTCTGATTAGCCCCGGGCAACTTCAAAATCCGGACAATGAAAACAACAACCTGTACAATGTTCTAAGCAATAATCAGAACATCTTAGATTTCTCAAATGCCAATGCCGCCATTCAAGCTTTAGGTTATGGAATGCGTCAAGGAATTCATTACGAGCGTGTAGGAAACGCCCGAAAACTTACCCCCTCTGAGTACACCTACAACGCACGTCTAGGATTCCTTTCATTGAAGCAATCATTGAATAATGCCGAGGTTTTGGGTGTGTCGTATGAGTACACATTGAACGGACAAACCTTTCAGGTAGGTACACTTTCACAAGATGGAATTGCAGCACCACAAGCCTTAATGTTGAAGATGCTGAAGTCTTCAATCACCTTGGTGAAACTAACGAATGGTGATCCTTCTCCGCTTTGGAGAAACATGATGAAGAACGTCTATAACCTAGAATCATTCGGAATTTCTCCAGAAAAATTCAGATTAGAAGTTTGGTACAACAACCCAGCAACGGGCGTAAACATGAATTACATTCCACGAGAGCCGTTAAGTGGAAAGCTATTGCTTCAAGTCATGAATCTCGATAGAATTGATGCGCAACAGATGCCTGGAAGCGATGGTTTCTTTGACTTTGTTCCGAACGCGTCAACGTCGGGTGGACTAATTGACGCCTCTACTGGAAGGGTATTCTTTCCCGTGGTTGAGCCCTTTGGCTCGCATTTATCGGATCAGATATATGCTGGTTTAGGAAATACCCCTCAAGCTGCGCAAGTTGTAGCGCAAGTTGTTTTTCAAGCACTGTACGATTCAACAAAAACTGCAGCGCAAATTGGTTTCCCTCAACTGAATAGATTCAGAATTAAAGGAGAATATCAAAGTGCTTCGGGTTCTGAAATTTCATTGAATGCGTTGAACGTCCCGCAGGGTGCAGTTACCGTTACAGCCGGAGGAATGAGACTTGTTGAAGGAACAGATTTCACCGTGAATTACAATTTGGGAAAAGTTACCATCCTCAATGAAAGCATCATGAGTTCTGGACAACCGATAAAGGTTGCTGTAGAAAGTAACTCTATGTTTAATCTGCAATACAAGACTTTATTAGGAAGCCGATTCGATTATAAGTTTTCTGATAATCTCGCAATGGGAGCGACAATCATGAATTTGAAAGAGAGACCGCTTACTCAAAAGGTAAATGCAGGAGACGATCCTGTAAACAACGCTATGATGGGTTTCGATATGAATTTCCAAAAGGAAGTGCCAATCATAACAAAATGGATTGATCGTATTCCCGGAATTCAAACCAAAGAAAAATCAACAGTAACGTTTAGTCTTGAAGCAGCGAAAATTTTCCCGGGTCACTCTCGCGCAATTTCCAAAGATGGAAATGCATACGTCGATGATTTCGAAGGAAGTCAAAGCGTTATCGATTTGCGTTCATTGAACCAATGGTTCATGGCATCTACACCGAAGTTACAATCCACACTTTTTCCTGAAGGAGATTTTGAGGACAGTCTTGTTTACGGCGCAAATCGCGCACAGTTGTCCTGGTACATTATTGATCCATTGTTCTACAGAAACAGTTCATACACGCCACCCAATATCTCTGCAGATATGCAAAGCGATCACCGCATGCGCGAGGTGTTGGAGTCTGAAGTTTTTCCGAACAGACAATTACCTTCAGGTACTCCGCCGAACATCACTTGTTTAGATCTTACGTACTACCCAGAAGAAAGAGGTATGTACAACTTCGAATTACCGAATGGTTATTCGGGACGAACGTCCGGATTGAATGACAGCGGAACATTGAAAGATCCATCATCGAGATGGGGCGGAATTCAACGGGCATTAACAACAACAGACTTCGAAACTTCGAACGTGCAGTTCATTCAGTTTTGGGTAATGGATCCATTCCATGAAGATTCGGAAAATATCCAAGGAGGTGACCTTTATTTCAATTTAGGAAACGTTTCTGAAGACATCATGAATGACTCTCAAATGAGTTTCGAAAATGGATTCCCCTCGGCAAATAATGATCTCCCTATTGAGCAAGGAACGTGGGGTAACTATCCTTCACCTACGACCTTCAACGTGGTAAACGCATTTGATTACACCTCTGGAAATTACGAGCAACAAGATATCGGTTTAGATGGTTTGAATTCAACGGCGGAACAATCCTATTTTGCGAACTGGTTACTTCAGTTGCAAGGGTTTTTAACTCCCGATGCCTATGTCAAATATCAGCAGGATCCCTCAGCAGATAATTTTAGTTATTTCAGAAGTTCGCAGGCCGATGCAGCTAACTTGAACACCGTTGAGCGCTACAAAAATTTCAATCGATACGAAGGCAACTCAAACACCAATACACCCGACGGATATCCCATTGCAGCCACTACTATTCCGAATTCGGAAGACATAAACCAAGATATAACACTCAACACAATTGAAAGTTATTTTCAGTACAAAGTAAGTCTTCGTCCAAATGATTTAGGCGATGCTAATTTGGGAAGAAATTACATCACAGATACCTTCGTTACAACGAAAACAACAGCGAACAACGAAGAGCGTCAAATTCGCTGGTACCAATTCAAAATTCCAATCAAGGAATATGAAAAGCGTGTAGGAAGTATTCCTGATTTCCGTTCCATTCGATACATTCGAATGTTCTTGAAAGGTTGGGAAGAGCCGGTTACTTTGCGTTTTGCACGCTTGGAATTGGTTCGTGGTGAATGGAGGAAATACGATAACACATTAGCGGGAAATCAAGAACAAGAAATAAACGACGATCCGGAAACAACCTTCAACATCGCCGCCGTGAACATTGAAGAAAACGGAAATCGCGAGCCTGTTCCTTATGCTGTTCCTCCAGGAATTATTCGCGAGCAAGACGTAGCCTCTGCCAACTTAAGAAATTTGAATGAGCAGTCACTGTCGTTAAGCGTTTGCCATTTGAAAGATGGAGACGCGCGTGCTACATACAAAAATGTGAAGTATGATTTGCGCCAATACAAACGCCTTCGCATGTTCGCTCATGCCGAAGCCGCGGGCATTCAATCAGAATTAAAAGATAACGATGTCTCTGTATTCATTCGTTTAGGTTCCGACTTCGATGAAAACTATTACGAGTATGAAGTTCCAATGAGTGTAACGCCCTGGTACACCAATAATGACGACGAAATTTGGCCTGTGGAAAACAACTTTGATATTAAACTTTCCGATTTACAAAACCTAAAGATTAATCGTCCTTCTTCAACTTCTGTATTGTCTGTTGTAGATACTATTCTAGACAACAACGTTCACCTTTCGGTAAAAGGAAATCCGAACTTGGCCAACATCACAACCATGATGATTGGTATTCGAAACCCTGATAAAGACACCAATCCTTTTGGTGTAGTAGATGATGGAAGAGGGAAATGCGCAACCGTTTGGGTAAATGAATTACGCCTTTCTGAGTTCGATGAAAAATCGGGATCAGCGGCTATTGCGAGATTGACTGCGCAATTGGCAGATTTTGGAAACGTGGCGGTGTCTGGAAATATAAGCACTCCTGGCTGGGGCGCAATAGAACAAAGAGTTCAGCAAAGACAACAGGAAACAAAGATGGGGCTCGATGCAAGTAGCACGTTGCAACTGGGTAAGTTCTTCCCGAAAGATTGGGGTGTGCAATTGCCAATGTATTTAGGGTTTTCGGAAAATGTACAAACGCCAAGGTATAGTCCTCTTCAACCAGACATTCAAATGACCGATTTGCCTACTTTAAGCAAACCGTTAAAACAAAAATCTCAAACATACACCAAACGCAGAAGCATCAATTTCACAAATGTGAAAATTGCTCCGAAAAAAGGAGCCGCTGCAGATAAGGGAGTCGGTTTACCAAGTGCTGATGACAAGGGGAAACCAGGAACGCAAGCTGCACCGACAAGCACCGACAAGCCAAAGTTTTATGGAATAGATAATTTCTCTGTTTCATACGCCTACAATGAAACATACTTCCGTGACATCAACACCGATTGGCGTTTGCAAAAACAATATCAAGGAGCCTTCGACTATAGCTTCACAAATAAGCCAAAAGAGTTCAAACCGTTAGCAAATTTCCCAGGCATAAAAACTTCGAAATATCTGAAGTGGCTCAAGGAATTCAACTTCTATGCGGGAATCAAACAACTGAGCTTCAGAACGGAAATGAATCGCTCGTATGAAACCAGTCGCATTCGAAACAACTCTTTGGAATTAACCGGCATTTATAGCGACATGCTCATTCAAACGCAAGCTCAAAAGAATTGGAATTGGACTAGAAACTATTCCATGAAATATGACTTGACCAAGAATCTGAAAACCGATTTCACCGCGAGTAACATTGCATTGGTTGGAGAACCGCGTGGAGTGATAAATAAGAACGATGTTGATTGGTACGAGTCCTACAAAGATTCCGTTTGGAGCAATATTCAACATTTCGGCGAAACAACAACCTACAATCACAACGTAGGAGTTACTTATAAACTGCCGTTAGATAAATTTCCGTTATTGAACTTTATGAGCGCAGATGCGCGATACGGAGGAACATTCAGATGGGATCGCGCGCCCTTCACTCAGGACACACTCGGAAATACCATTCAGAACAGCAGACAAATTCAACTGAATGCCCAAGGTAATTTCGAAACCTTGTACAACAATGTCCCTCGTTTTAAGCAGGCTTTAACCGGAAAAAAACCTGATGCAGGTAAAAAAGATGCCGGAAAGAAAGATGATCCGACAAAGAAAGACGGCTTTGGAGATGACTTGAAGAAGAAGACAGAGAAGAAAGAAAAAGTAGATCCATTAGATGTTGCTCTTCGATTTATTATGATGGTTCGCACTGTGAATGGAAGCTACACGAAGAATGAAGGGCTTTCGCTTCCAGGATATGGGAACAGTACCAGTATTCTCGGATTCGATGATCAGTTCGATGGCCCTGGCATCGGATTCCTGGTAGGACAGCAGAATACAGATTTAATGGGCAATCCGACGGGACGCAATTTCGCTACAGATGCGGCAAGCAACGACTGGTTAGTGCAACGTCAATCTTTGAATATTCAGTACAACGAAACATTCACAGAAACATGGAATGCGAAAATGAACTTAGAACCGTTCCGTTATTTCAAGGTTGAACTTTCAGCGACTCGACAAGAAGGAAAAAATTACAATTCGTTTTTCAGGTATGACCCAACCATCGACGATTACACGTTTCAATCGCCAATGGAAACAGGAAATTTCTCGGCATCTTTAATTACTTGGAATACTGCGTTTGTTAAGGACGACAAAGAGAACAACTACGCGAGTCCAATTTTCGATCAACTCTTAGCGAATAGAAAGGAAATATCTAGCCGTTTGAACAATGAGACATACCAACTAGCAAATCCGAATGACTCGGGGTATTATGAAGGTTTCGGATCGCTTTCTCAAAATGTAATCATTCCTTCATTTATAGCGGCCTATACAGGTCGATCAGCAAGTGAAGTAGTGTTGAGCCCATTCGCGACCAAGGCACAGCCAAACTGGAAAATCACTTATGACGGCTTAACCAAATTGCCTGCAGTGAAGAAGTATTTCAAGCAATTCAACGTAACGCATAATTATCGTTCTACTGCTACCGCTTCTTATGTAACAAACTTGAAGTACGAAGAGTTTAATAATCTTCCGACAGGCAGTGACCAAAGCGCAGAACAGAATTTCATTTCTCAACAACAAATTGGTACTGTAACTCTCACCGAATCCATGTCTCCTCTTGTGGGATTCGATATGACTCTGAAAACAAAAAAAGTTAACGACCCTTTGATTAAATTGGAGTACAAACGTGATCGAACTATAGCCCTGGGAATGTCGAATTATCAGATCACTGAAACGAAGAGTAATAGTTTCGTCATTGGTTTGGGATATAAAATCACCGAAGTTCCGAATCCATTCGGAAGAAAAAAAGGAAGTAAGCTTCCCGTGAAATTACTTGAAAAGTCAACGCTGAATTTGCGTGTCGATTTTACCATTCGTGACAACTTTACCTTAATCAGAAAAATTGAAGAACAGCAAAATCAGGTTACAGCTGGACAAACATTGTTTAGTGTGAAATCGAGCGCCGACATGGCAATTAGCGACAAGCTAACTCTTCGTTTCTTCTACGACCATCAGATTAATAAACCGGCAATTTCGACAAGTTTCCAAACGTCGAATATTACCACCGGACTTGCCATTCGATTTACGTTGAACGGTTCAGGCGGCTCGAACACTGCCCAACCCCAAGGTGGACAATAATTTTGGGTTTCATTGTCCCATTAAACTTTTCTATTTTTTCATAGTCCTAACATTAAATTTGTGTTAAGTTCGTGGGATATTAAATCTTGTGACCCCAATTGAGCAAATAGTACAGCAGTTCGCCTCAATTTCTTTGAAAGAAATGGAAGGGGTGGAATTGATGAATCGAACCGATACCAAATTTGTGGTGTCGCTTGATCAGTTGCTTTCGATATTGGAGGAAGTAAAGAACACGTATCGAATCCTTGAAGTAAATGACATTCGATTCAGTCATTACGAAACGTTGTATTATGACACAAATGAGTTTCTTTTCTATACTCGTCATCACAACGGTAAGAAAAACAGATGGAAAATCAGAAAGCGCTCCTATGTAGATAGTGCTGTGAGTTTTCTTGAATTGAAATTCAAATCAAATCGGGGCAGAACTCAAAAACAGCGTACAGGAATTCCTGAATTTGGCATTGAGTTGAACGGGGATGAGGAAAGATTCATAGGTCATAAAGCCGGAATTGATTTCCATTTGACTCCCCAGGTGAAAAATAATTTCACTCGAGTAACTTTAGTAGAACCAAGTCTGCCTGAGAGAATAACAATCGATTTAAAACTTTCTTTCGAATGGAATAATATCTTAAGAGAACTGAAGCAAATCGTTATCATTGAAGTAAAGCAGGAGAAAAGAAACCGCCTTTCGCCATTTTTACAAGCGCTAAAAAAGAGACATATTAGAGAAGAGAGCATAAGTAAATATTGTTTGGGAGTAGCTATGCTTGTACCTTTCGTGAAGAAAAATATTTTCAAAGGAAAGCTTATCAAAGTGAATAAATTAGAATCAATTAAATAAAATCATGTTAGATACACTCAATACAATTTTTTTGCAATCAGATTTTGACCCAATGGGAGGAATGAAATTTATTCACTTGGAAGATTTCTTAGGGTTAATCATTCGTTTATCTGTGCATATGCTATTCGTGGTACTTTTGGTTAGAGGTATATATTATCCCATAGCAAAAAGAAAGGATTTTCTATTCACCTATTTGCTCTTTAGTTTAACCATTTTCCTCATGTGCTTCATGCTAGAAAGCGTGAAGCTTCAAATGGGATTTGCCTTGGGTTTGTTCGCGGTTTTCGGAATTATTCGTTACAGAACAGATGCTATTCCAATTAAAGAAATGACTTACCTCTTTGTGGTTATTGGAATGTCAGTAATGAATGCGCTAATCAATAAAAAAATATCGTTGGTTGAATTGTCATTCGCAAATCTAGTAATCATAGGCGCGACATACGGTCTGGAAAAGGTTTGGTTGCTGCGCCACGAAGCACAAAAAATCATTGTCTATGAAAACATTGATTTGATTAAAGTTGGAAGGGAAGAAGAAATGATAGCAGATATTGAAGCAAGAACTGGCATTAAAGTGAACCGTTTCGAAATTGGAAAAATAGATTTCCTTCGCGATACTGCTTTAATAAAAATTTACTTCTTCGAAGACGAGCAAGGAAATCAAACAGATGATTCTTTCTCGGGAAATATCAACGTCTAAAAGTTTTAGCGAAACATATTCCAGCGCAATACGTCGTCTTCAGCGATGTCTTGCGCTGTTTGTTTTCCGATCAATTGAGAAATATCCTTCGGAGAAATTCCACTTGCTGGACGCTTCCAAGTTAGATCCTCAAAAGTAACAACATGTCCCGCTGGCATAGCTTTCGCCGCCACCAAACTTCTTCGAGCATTTGCACGAGCAGGCGCTTCATCATCAATGGCAGTCAATTCAAATCCGCCTAACAATTCAACCGTGCGATTCAAACGCGTATGGAAGTGTTTGAGGTCTTCTTTATCCATCGCATGATAATGGTCGTTACCCGGCAAGGTCTTGTCGTGTGTGAAGTGCTTTTCTAATACTGTTGCACCCAATAGCGTCGCAACCTCGAGTGTATGCATATCGTTTGGAAGGGTATGATCGCTATATCCAGGAACCGCTTGAGGAAAGCTCGAAATCAAATCTTTGATCATTCCCAAATGCGCATTCGGATCGGGCGTTGGATAATTCAATACACAGTGCATTAAACACAGTTTGTTTCCATATTTCGCAATGGTCTCAACAGCTTGTTGCACTTCCCATTTGTAGGAAGCACCTGTGCTCAAAATAATGGGCTTACCAAATTTGCATTGGTGTTCAATGAAAGGAAGATTCGTAATGTCAGAACTGGAAATTTTATAAACGCTCATTAAATCGTTCAAGAAGTTGGCACTCTCAACATCGAAAGCAGTGCTCATAAATTCTATCCCAACCTCTTCGCAATAGCGAGCTAGTTGCTCGAATTCTTTCTTCCAGAATTTGTCGTACTTCTTGAATAATTCAAACTGACTGCGCGTAGGTTCTTTGGTAATGTCCCAATAATAAGGACTGTCTTTACTTGCAATAGTCTCTGCCTTGTATGTCTGAAATTTAATGGCATTCGCACCACCTTCAGCAGCTTCGTCTATCAGTCTTTTCGCCAAGTCCATAGAACCTTCATGGTTCACACCAGCTTCAGCAATAATGAATGGACGAACGATTTTTTTTGAATCGTAATTGTAAAGGAAATCTTTTAAGCTCATATTTTTATTTTAATTCTTGAACGGCATGCCAAGCGAGCAATCCCATCCCAATTTTTAAGGCGTTTTCGTTGACAGCAAATTTGTTATTGTGCACAGGAGCTTTCCAAGAACCATCTTCGTTGGAAGTACCCAAGCGATAGAAGCATCCAGGCATTTGTTGTGAATAATAAGCGAAGTCTTCTGCAGTGGTTCGCATATCTAAATCAATCACATTTTCTTCTCCCAAATAATCCTTCGCTTGGGCAATGGCGCGTTCAGTTAATTCAGGATTGTTGTACACCACAGGATATCCTCTTTCAATTCGAAAATCTAATTCACCGCCCATTCCTTCAACCAATCCTTTTGCAAGGGCAACAATTTTCTCATGCGCTAGGGTGCGCCACGATTCAGAAAATGTGCGGAAGGTTCCTTCCAGTTTTACTTCGTTGGGAATAATGTTCGTGGCCCCATTGCCAATTATTTTTCCGAAAGAAAGTACAGTAGGCATTTGCGGATTGCTCCAACGCGATACAACTTGTTGCAACGCGATTAGTAAATGCGAAGCGATGAGAATAGGATCAATGCATTGGTCGGGCTTCGCGCCATGCCCGCCTTTTCCTTTAATAGTAACATAAAGCTCGTCGGTAGATGCCATGTAGGCTCCAGCACGATAACCTACTTTTCCAGCAGGCAAATCAGGAAAGACATGCTGTCCAAAAATCCCATTTGGTTTTTTATCTTGAAACAATCCATCTTGCATCATCAGCAATGCACCTCCTGGTAAAACTTCTTCAGCAGGTTGAAAAACCAACGTTACAACCCCTCCCCATTGCGCTTTTGTTTCATTCAGAATTTTCGCAGCACCAAGCAGAGACGACGTGTGAACATCATGGCCGCATGCGTGCATAACACCATCTACGGTGCTTTTAAAAGGCAAATCATTGTCTTCCATAATTGGAAGAGCATCCATATCGCCGCGAAGAGCAATCGTTTTTGAAGAAGCCAATTCTCCGGTTATTTCTGCACGAATGCCATACCCACCAATGTTTTCAGTGAATGGAATTCCCCATTCAGCAAGATGTTTTGCAACGAATGCAGAAGTATTTTTTTCTTGATAAGAAAGTTCCGGATGCGCATGAATATGTCTGCGAATGGAAACGATTTCTTCAAAATATTTTTCAGAAAGTTCTTTAATTAAATCTCTCATGGGGCACAATCGCATTTGGTTTTTTCTCCTTCGCGACTAGCCTCTGCCACCGCCACAGTAGAGTCTGTGCATAGAATAATGTAATTCACGTTGTTGTGTGAAAGGAAGTAACGCTTGGGATTATTCTGCGCATCTGATTTCGAAAAATCCACTTCACCTTGCCACCTTGCAGTTTCGAAATTCTCCATGGAAATGCCTTGACAATCCATTCGGCATTTGCCGTGGTTGGTGACTAATGTTTTTGAAGATTGAATCTGTTTCATAATTTGTTTTCCGGGCAACCATCCCAACCAATCGTAGTTCGGGAACATCATAAATACAAGCAAACAACCAATGGTTAGGCCAGTTGCAAAAAGTAAAAGTCTTCTTCGAAATTTCATGCTATTCAGATTCCCACAAAAGTGCATAAAATTTCCGAGTTAGCCATTAACTTAGTAGCCAATTATGGCAATCATTCAAACAACTAATCTTCAATATACCTTTTCAAGAGGTCCTCAGCTGATTTTCCCTTCGTTTCAAGCCGAGGAAAACAGCGAGTTGTTAATCTTAGGAAGCAGCGGAACGGGCAAAACCACGTTACTTCATTTGCTAGCCGGATTGAGAAAACC
The DNA here is from genome assembly GCA_945897395.1 of Chryseobacterium gleum. Classification (GTDB taxonomy): domain Bacteria; phylum Bacteroidota; class Bacteroidia; order Flavobacteriales_D; family Sanyastnellaceae; genus CAIZGX01. Next base: position 11,224 of record CAMDFE010000018.1, read on the forward strand.
AACCGCAGGTGAAGTGGAAGTGAATGGAGTTAAGTTGAGTTCCCTTAGCGGCGCATCATTAGACCGTTTCAGGGGGAAGAACATTGGAGTTGTTTTTCAAACCTCTCATTTCGTGCAGTCACTTTCTGTTTTAGATAATATTCTTTTGGCGCCTTATTTTTCGAACAACAAAGTTTCAAAGACCGATGCTGAGAAAATGTTAGACCGCTTAAATATTCTTTCGAAGAAAAGTAAGAAAACTTCGACGTTGAGTGTTGGAGAGCAGCAACGAGTGGCTATAGCTCGGGCGCTGCTAAATAATCCTTCATTAATTCTAGCAGATGAACCAACCAGCGCGCTCGACGATGAGAACGCTAAGGATGTTTTAAATTTGTTGCGCGAGCAAACACATGCGTTGAAAGCTGCCCTCCTCATAGTTACGCATGACAATCGACTAAAAGATGAAGTGAAGCAGCGAATAGAATTAACCGCATTGAAATCTTAACCACAATTCATCATGAAAATTATTTTTATAGCATGGAAAAATTGTTGGCAAAAGGCGGGAGCAACCACCTTAACACTTTTGCTTTTGTCGTTCGGAGTCGGAATTATCTCTATGATGCTTTTGTTGGAAAATCAATTGAGCGACAAATTCAACAAGAATATTAAGGACATCGATTTTGTTCTCGGTGCAAAGGGAAGTCCACTTCAATTAATACTTGCGAATGTCTACCACATAGATGCTCCAACAGGAAATATTAAAGTTTCCGAAGCACAAAAAATTATAAAGAATCCGACAGTGAAAGAAGCTATTCCCTTGGCATACGGAGATAACTACGAAGGCTGGAGAATTGTGGGAACAACACCGCGCTATGCAGATTTTTATGGGGTGAAACTGAAGGAAGGAAAGGTATTCGAAACTCCTTTCGAAGTAACGGTTGGATCTTACGCAGCGAAAGCATTGGGACTGAAATTAGGACAGACATTCAAGAGCACTCACGGATTGGACAAAGAAGGCGAAGAGGAGGAAGGTCACGATCAATTGTTCACTGTGGTTGGAATTTATGAAGCAAGCGGAACTGTCATCGATCGCTTAATCT
>CAMDFE010000019.1 GCA_945897395.1 Chryseobacterium gleum
TCGTAGCTACCGTTTTGCAAGTTGCTCTGCGGAGTTCCACTTGCCGGTGACCTTAAATGCGACCACGTCTGTCCGTTGTCGGTGCTCTTCCACATACCGTCACCACTTAATAAAGCCGTGAACGAAGTTCCTGAAACCACACCGTAAAATTCTTCTCCCGAACCATAATACCAGGTGTTCTCATGTCCGGGACGCGTGTCTTGCGCAATAGAACTCACACTTTGCAATTGCTCAGGGGCTGTGGTCTTGTCCCAAGACTGTCCGGCGTTCAGCGAATTCCACATACCACCCGTAACCGAACCTGCAATGAGGTGATTGCTATTCAACACATCTACAGCGAAAGCACGCGTTCTTCCACCAATGTTGTAAGGGCCTCTCGAGGACCAACCGTAATCTCTATCTGCCACACGTGGCAGGTGATTCGCGAAGTTCACGCAACGTTCGAAAATTCCTTCCGGCACCTCACCTGTTTCAGGATCGCGGTTACGCATGTATTCGAAATATTTTCTGCTGGAAGGATTAACGCCGTAACCTTCTTCCATTGCACCGCCTGTCAATATTAATTTCGAAGCGGAAGGAATGAAAAAGTAAGCGCCTAAGACAACTAATAACGCAATTGAAAAGGAAATAAATGTTGAACGCATTTAGAAAGGTTTAGTGTTCAAATATAAGCGCTGGTATGTTCAATAAAACAGGATGAAGTGTGTTTTAGATTAAACACTACCCATTATTTTCGAATCATGAAGAAGACTCTCTTTCGCCTTGCACCGTTTTTTGTAATAGTATTCTCTCTTTTGTTTTCGTTGAAAGGAAATGCACAGAGCCTTTACAAAGACCTTTATCCGAATGGAAAAATTCGCAGCATTGGGAAATTCAATGTGGTTGGAAAGGAAGACAGTATCTGGAAATTTTATTACGAAGACGGAACGCTTCAAGAAGAGAGCACCTACCGCAACGGTTACTTCAACGGGAAGGTATTTCGTTATCACACGAACGGAAAATTGCAGGTGGAAGGATATTTTCGATACGGACAGGAAGACAGCATTCAACGGACCTTCAATGAAAAAGGAATTAAGATTCAAGAAGGAAATTTTTTGAAGGGAAAGAAGAATGGTGAGTGGAGTTCGTATTATGAAAATGGAAAAATAAACAGTGTGTTGAAGTACGACACCTCTGGCGTTCTGCTTGTTTCGTATTTCGATAACAAAGGATTGCAAACAATTACAAACGGAACCGGAGTTCTTCCTGAAGTGAATGAAGACGATAAAATATTAAGTCGAACGACCTACTTAAATGGAATTCCTGATGGCATTTTCGAAGCCTTTTTCTCGAAGGGAAATATTCAAACTTCCGGACAGTACGTTAAAGGAATTAAAGACGGAAAATGGAGTGAATTCTTCAGCAACGGAAAACTTCGAAAAACAACAACCTATTCGCAAGGCCTGGTAACAGGGCCCTACGAAGAGTATTTTGATAATGGGAAGTTGTATGTGAAAGGTACATTCGACAACGGGAAGAAGACTGGAAATTGGGAATGGTGCCGCGAGAACGGAGTGAAAGACATGGAAGGAAATTTCGTTGAAGACCTTCAAGAAGGCGATTGGATTTTTTATCACGACAACGCAGTTTGGCAATCGAAAGGAAAATATTCAAGTGGGAAAATGGAAGGAAAGTGGGTGTATCAATATCCGAGTGAAAAGAAATGGAAGGAAGGAAATTTTGTTACCGATAACAAAGAAGGTGAATGGACCACGTGGTACGAAGACGGGGAGATGTTGCAAAAGGGAAATTACAAGTTGGGGGAAGAGGATGGAAAATGGATGAGTTGGTATGAGAATGGAAAAGTGAAGGATGAAGGAAGTTTCAAGGCGGGCAAGATGTCAGGAAAATGGATTGGTTACGAGCCGAAGAACGGAAGGTATTTATACGTAGGAAGTTGGAAGAACGACATGAAGGTTGGCAAGTGGATGAACTATTCTGAACGCGGACAATTGGAAAGTGTCATTACCTACGGAAAGAATGGCGAGTTGAATGGAACTTCCATTTTATACAACGAAAGTGGCAGACCCATTAGCGAAGGGAAATTCAAAGAAGGCAAGCGCACGGGGCGTTGGAAATACAATTACGACTTCGGCGGCTTGTGGCGCGATTGCACCTACGATAACGGCGAATTAAACGGACCCAGCAAGATTTATACTGAAAACGGTATCTTAGAAGAAGACGCGAATTACAAGAACAACCGTTATCACGGCGAATGCACCATGTACGACAAGAAATCTGGAAAGTTAGTTCAGCGCGGCATATATGAGAATGGGAGGATGATTAAGTTTTTGGAAGGAACGCCGGTGAGGAAATGAACTTTGTTGTTGGAACTACGTTGTTGGAACTTTGTTGTTTGAACTGCGTTGTTTGATCACCGGAGGTTTGATCGCAACGCGATTGATTCGAAGAATTGATCATCGAAGATGATTGATTGCGGAGCAATTGATCCGAAGGGAGTCACTCAAAGACTGACGTGAATACTTCATCACCTTCGGATTCAAAGGTTCATTTATAATGCACGGGAACGATTGCTTAATGAATTCGTAAATACGCTCTTCGTCTTGAAAGGCAATCATGGAACCGCTTTCGCTTTCGGTAATGACACGCGCACAATCGCTGGTAACACTGCCGATGCCGAGCACGCGGTTGCCCGTTGCGACGTACTCAAAGATTTTACCTGTAACGCGTCCTTCTTCGTTGGCATTCTGATTCAAGATGACCAACAACAACTGGGGAGTTAACATGAGATCTAAAACTTCATTGTGCTTCACGTATGGAATGTATTCCAAATGTTCGGAAAGTCCATTTCGTTTTACGTCTTCCAACACAGAGCCGTCTGTTGGACCAACCAACCGAATAATCATTCGGTTTTTGAATTCTGGGCTTTCATTCACCAAACGGGACAAGGCCCGCCACAAGGCCGGGGCATTGCGATCGTCGCCAAAGGTTCCATAATGACCAACAATAAATTTATCGGTAGGAACCACTTCCCTTCCTTCAAAATCTATATGATCGAATCCGTTCGTTAACACCTTTACTTCACCACCACGAATCTTCTCGTACTCTGCACTTAAATACCAACTCACCGTTTGCACAGCTGTTGCCGAACGTAAGACGCTCCTCTCCAAACGCTCGTGCTTACGCTTCGCCCAAGCACTCATCTGAAACTTATCGGCATTGTCCATGTTCACCCACGGATCTCTGAAATCTGCTAACCAAGAAACGCCCGTCTTTCGGTGAACACGACGCGCAATTAAATGCATGCTGTGCGGAGGCCCAGTACTCACAATCATATCAACCGGATTCTCTTTCAAATACTTCAACAAGAAATTAGAGGCCGGACGAATCCAAAACATGCGTGCATCTGGGATTAAAATATTTCCTCGAACCCACGCCATTAAACGCTCCATGAATGAAGGTCCTTTTCCGCTTCGAATGAATCCGGCGCTTATTCCAGCATCGCCCTTTCCAGTAGCTTTTCGCAATGCGCGATAAGGTTCGAAAATAGGACAACGGATTACCTCTACTCCTTCCGGAATTTCCGACAATAACGTTTCATCATACACCGGATAGTCGGCATTCTCTGGAACGAAAACCACGGGTTGCCAATCGCTGTTGTGCAAATATTTCACAAACTTCAACCAACGTTGAACCCCTCCTCCACCTGCGGGAGGCCAATAATAGGCTATGATTAATACGCGCTTTTTCACTACTTGCAAAATTCGCAATAATCCGACTCCGGATTGTGCCTAAATGTTTGTGTTTCCAACAAACTCTTCAACACTCCCAACAATTCCTCTTCGAATTTATCAACGTCCGCTTCACGCAATACCGCGCGCTCTTCTCCACGCATGAGCGAAACAGGCCCCTGCTTCGCATGCTTCAATCCGAACAACATGGCCTGCGTATTCTCCGGCGCATGTCCGCCTTTCACCCACATGTATGAATACGTTAAAATTTGAAGCAGCTTCGGTTTGGTGTCTTTCAACCAAGGACCTTCTTTGTCGCTCAACTTCAATTCATCGGGCTTCACACTTCCTGTCTTGTAATCCAAGACTATAAAGTTTCCAGCTTGCTCATCTACACGATCTGCCTTTCCCCGAACACGTGCAGGAATATTAACTCCGATCTTATCCATGGGAAGTTCTGCCATGAGTTCTACCTCCACACCGTTCACCAATCGCTCTTGACCTTCGTTGCGTGCTTCATTGAACTGCTTCTGATCGTATTCCAATACCACTTCAATCATGCGCTTCACAATGCGACGCATGATGATATCGAATCCCGCCAATTCGAAATTCGAATTGTAAAGTTTAACAATGGCGGCGTCTATAAGCGCATCTAATTCTAATTTGAATCCGTCAAAATCCGCGTCGTGAATCGTCATTCCAACAAAACGCTTGTACAACGTTTCTAATACATCGTGAACTATTGAGCCAAACGTAGAAGCTTCCATATTCTCTTCCAAACTCTCCACTTCGCCCAATCCAACAACATAGCGGTAATAGAAGTCGAGCGGACAGCGCATGAACTTATTCAATGCCGAAGGTGAAATTCCATATTCCAACAAAGCATGAATGCGCTCCGTTGAAAAATCATTTGCTTCAATCTCTTCTTCACCCGTCTGCAAAAACTTATTGCTGTGCTCAAAGTCTTCGTACCGAACGTTCGTTCGGTCTCCATATCCTGTTAGCTCTTGTCCTATTTGCATGAGATAGCGCGAAGGCTCGGTCATCTTGTAATCAGAACTCAACGTGTGATACAACAATCGAATATCTTCCGCACGCTGCAACAATCGGTAAAACGAATAGGCAATGGTCCCTTCACGTTCTTCAGCCGAAGGCAATTCAAACGCTCTTCTTAAATCGAATGGAATGAGCGATTGCGCCCTTCCATTTCCTGGAAATTGTTCATCATTCGCGCCAACAATAATCACGTGTTTGAAATCTACCGCACGTGTCTCCACCATGCTCAACACCTGAAGTCCTTCCAACGGCTCTCCTTGAAATGCAATGGTCTCTTGCGAAGCGTAATGTTGAAACAATAGATCTAACAAAGGCACTTCATTCAAAAATGAATTTCCTTCCATGTGCATTTCAATTCGACCTAAAATCTGCTGAAGTCGCAAGGCCGTTTCCTTCGTCAATTCATCTGCACCGTCTGCTTCAATAAATACAGAAAGAAACTTTTTCAGACGAACAATGCAATTCGGCAAATCGAAATTCTCGGTGGTCAGTAATTCTTCCAACGTTTTCATAGCCGGAAGTTTTTCAACCAACTCCTTCAGCTCTTTCTCTCTTATGTAAATGAATTTTCTACGCATGACATAGCGCTGAATTTCTCTCCGTTCCGCAGAAGGAATAAGAACGTTTAAATCGGTTTGCAAAATCCATTGCGAGAAATCCTTGTAATACATTCCCTTCTTCACTTCCTTCGACAAGCGACTCCACATGCGCAAGAGCATGCGCACCAGGCGGAACAAGGCCACCTGATCAATGGGATATCCCAATGCCACGTTCACGGGAGAGTCTATGGACAATCCGTTCAAAAACGGACGAAGCAAAAACGGTTGAACCAAGACCACAGCGGTATTCGCACGATCTTCTTCACTCAACTCATTCACCAATTTCGAAGCCGCGAAAGCAGAAGCCAAGGGCGTGACCACTTTCGAGAATGTTATGGTTCGACTTCGTGTATTAAAATCATCTGTCTTCGCAATGGGCATTCTTCTTTCTTCCCACGAGCGGAAAAATATTCCAGCTTCATGAATGGGATTGTTCACGTAATAGGCATCTGCATCGAAACGTAAAAACACTTTTCCTGTTTTGTGAAGACGTATCACCCACTTCTCTTCAGCCTTCGAAAAGGCTGTTATTCCAACAAAATAAATGGCATCTGCATTCGTAGGGAAATTCACTTCGACCTTCTCCTCCGCCATGGCTCTATTGAGCCGCGCGTAACTGTATGCGTGCTGTTCGTTCTGCAATTCAACAAAACGGTGATAAACTTTTCCAAGGTCGAGCCAAAAGTCTGCGTAGTCTTCCTGCGCATTGGTTAGCGGTTGAATATCGAAACTCCAATTCTCAATATCCTTAACATCTTTCAAATTCTTAAAAACCTCTCCTGGATTGGCAAGCGCGACATCGATATCGTTGAAATCGTCGAGCGCCATGCTTCCCCATTTCATAAAGACTTCAAATGAATCGGGGCTTTCAACCACTTCGGTGTAGGCGCGATAAAGCAACAGAAGTAAACTTAATTTTTCTTCGGTTCTTTCTTTCACAACAGATTTAACAAACTGCGGAAGCAGCATGAGCTGTGGCGTAAGGAACGCCGAACCAAGAATTTCAAACAGAAATTTCTTCAAAAAAACTTTGGAACGATTGCTTGGAAGCACCACAATTATGCGGTGTAAATCTTTGCCGTGTTGGTCAATGAGTTCTTGAGCAATCCGTCTTAAAAAAAGTTCTTCTGAATTTGTTTGCATATTCGCAGTATGAATTTCCCAAAGTTTCTAAAATTTCCAGAAGGAAAACGCATTGTTCAAATCTTTTCCTCAACAACTTTTGAAGAAGTGGTCATTATGGGGACTTCCCATTTCATTCATACCAACAATGCCGTAACGCACGCCGACCGTATTTACGTCATGGATCTCTTGGAAAGCCGGAATGGCGCCACGTTCATTTCGGAAGAAGAATACAATGCGCTTAAAGCTAGCATTTCTTCCAACTACAAATTGAAATCCATTTGAACATTCTCGTGTTCGAATTACGCTTTGCCGACCTGAAAGCCCTTTCCATTCCTTTCATTACTTTACTTCATGAAACTTCAGTTTGAAAAAAATGTGGACTTGTTGGCGCACAACACGTTTGGCATTTCAGCAATAGCGAGAGAATTTGCACGCATAGACCAACCGGAACACGTGCAAGAGGCGTTGGAGTATGTGCGCCAGAGCAAGAACAATCACCTGGTTCTTGGTGGGGGAAGCAATATTCTATTCACACAAGATGTCGATGCTATTGTTCTTCAAAACAGATTATTCGGAATTGAATTGGACAAGGAAGACGATATGCATGTGTATGTGCGCGTGGCCGCGGGAGAGAACTGGCACAACTTCGTGTTACATTGCATTCGACACAAATGGGCCGGAGTTGAAAATCTTTCGCTCATTCCCGGATGTGTAGGTGCGAGCCCTATGCAAAACATTGGCGCCTACGGTGTAGAGATGAGTAGCATTTTGGATTATGTGGAAGCCGTGAACATTCACACTTCCGAAAAACACACATTCTCTTTGAACGACTGCGAATTGGGTTACCGCGAAAGTATCTTCAAGCGCAAGGAAAAAGGCAATTGGTTCATCACACACGTGGGTTTCAAACTAAACAAGCGTCCCGTCTTTCACATTGAATACGGCGCCATAGCCGACGAACTCGACAAAATGGAAATTGATACGTTGAGCATTAAGCACATCAGTCAAGCCGTTATAGCCATTCGTTCTTCAAAACTCCCCGACCCGAACGTGCTTGGCAATGCAGGAAGCTTCTTCAAAAACCCAACGGTAGATCTTTCTGTACTACGGGCCATTCAAGCGCACGATGAAAAAATTCCGTTTTATCCGGTGAATGAAAACACAGTTAAAATACCCGCTGGATATATGATTGAGCATGCCGGTTGGAAAGGCAAGCGCGTTGGAAACTGTGGGGTGCATGAAAAACAAGCCTTGGTTCTCGTGAATTACGGCGGAGCAACAGGAAAGGAAATCTTCACTCTGAGCGGAGATATAATGACCGATGTCAATAATAAATATGGCATTGAATTGGAGCGTGAAGTAAATGTGTGGTAACTTTGCAAATCATTATAAAACCCAACTATTTTGAGCACAATCAGATTTAAAACAACAGGAACTCCATTTTTCGATCATTTGAAGAACGGAGTAGATTCATACTTCAACGCTACACGTCGCAACAGATGGGGAAATTGGCTCGTATTCGTGAAAGCAACTGTTCTTTTAATCAGCTTTTTCGCACTCTATATTTCACTTGTTTTTGGAAGTCTTTCTATTTGGATGAACCTTGGCGCTTGCGTGCTTTTGGGACTCACCTTAGCTGGAATTGGATTCAACTTGATGCATGATGGTGCGCACGGAAGTTTTTCAGACAAGAAATGGTTGAACGAAATCATGGCTCACACCTTGAACATGGTAGGCGGAGATGTTAGCTTGTGGAAGACGAAACACAACGTGATTCACCACTCTTTCACGAACATTGAAGGTCACGATGACGACATTAACATTCAGCCGATGATGCGCACGAATGAGAATCAGCCACGTTACAAGATTCATCGCTTTCAACACATCTACGGTTATATTCTTTACTGTTTAACTTACATTTCTTGGATTTGGATCGACGATGTGAAGAAATACAGAACTCAACAAGTGGGTATTACCAAACTGAAAAAGTTCACGTTCATCAATCACTTTACTTTTTGGGCGACGAAGTTGAGTTACGTTGTAACATTTATTGTTCTTCCAATTATTTTCAAAGGAATACTAGCTGCCATTTTAGGTTACTTGATTGTTTCTATGGTAACTGGAATTGTTATCGCTGTTGTGTTTCAATTGGCGCACGTAGTAGAATCTGTTTCCTTCAACGATCCTGATGATACTGACGGTATCATTGAACAAGAATGGGCCATACACCAAATCAATACCACAAGTAACTTCGCAACAAAGAATCCTTTGGTATCTTGGTTTACAGGCGGATTGAATTACCAAGTGGAGCATCATTTGTTTCCGCGTATTTCACACGTTCACTATCCAGCATTAAATAAAATTGTTCGCGAAACCTGTGAGAAATTCGGTGTTCAGTACCACGAATACGGGACGGTCATTGCCGCGGTGCGTTCACACACGCGTCACTTGAAGTCAATGGGCATTGCTGACTAAAACGTTGCGCAAGGAATAATTCTTCTCTTCACTTTTCGCATATTTCTATTGTTCGCCCAGAGGTAGGTAAAACTTATCTCGTGTGAACCCCCTGTATTTCCTACAGCCAATTGAGAAGTAGTAATGTCATAGCTGTATCCAACCTTATACTTCCCTGTTTGAAATCCAATCAGCGCAGAGAATGAGTCTCTGTTCGGATGTTGGTATTGATTCGATTTAACCGGAAGTCCGCGGTACCAGATTCCCAATACAACGGGATTCAATTCCGTATAAACTCCAATGTCTAACTGATCAAATTTTCCTTGTGCTTGGTAGTTAAACGCCAGTACCATGTCCTTTCCAACCTTCGAATAATAATTCGACTTAATCTTTTTTCTTACTCCTCCGTGAACGGAAAGACGCGTCGGGATAATTTCGGTCGTTGCGTTGTAAATGGCTTCATTCGGCTTGTTCATGTGATAAACCGAAACGCCCATCCAAGCTTTCGCGGAATAAAGCAATGCTCCAGCCGAAGCGTCGAAGTACTTCGCAGGTCCGTATGATATGGATTCATAACTCGGGTCTCCATCGCGAATCATTTGATCATAGAAAACTAAATTTCCAAAATCTAAGGTCCTGCTCACAAAGCCCAATTGTAACGCCGGACGGAAGAACAATCCGCGTTTTACCTTCACCTCATAAGCATACTGAAATTGAATGGAAGAGGTCTTTAAATTCCCACTTCCCAACTTATCACTGCCGGCAATAATTCCGAAACCACTGTTGATGGAAGACGCGTAATGATCGTATGCAAAACGATAAGACTTGAATCCGCCAGGAATCAATGACCACTGATTGCGATACAACGAGCTTAATCTACTTTGCGCAGAAGCTCCAGCAAATGCAGGGTTCAGCAATGTTGGCGCTGAATAGAACTGCGTGTATTGTTGATCTTGCGCAACCGCATTCATTTCTAGCAACAGCACTAGCGCGAAGAAAATGTGTCTGATTTTCATTGTGTTTTTCATCGTGCTAAAAGTGTTAAATCTCCAGTCATGATTTTACTTGTACCATTGGAAAACGTAACCGATGCTTTCCACGCATAAACATCTTCCTTACTCAATACCCCTCGGTAATAACCGTCCCATCCCCGTTGAATGTCGTTCGTTTCAAAAATTTGCTCCCCCCATTTGTTGAAGATTTGAAGTTCGTAGAGAGCCACTCCTTTGTGAAGCGGACAAAAAATATCGTTCGTGTATCCGTATGCATCGTAGTAACCATCGCCCGGTCCACTTGAATTCGGGGTGAAGGCATTCGGATATTCCAAATACCCATCGCCGTATGCAAAGACAACATCTTCCAGTATTAATGTATCTGGACAATTGAATTCATTGTTCGCAATCAATTGAATGCTGAAGGTGCCTTCGGTATCGTAAAAATGCTTGGGACTTACTTCATTGCTTACGAATCCGTCACCGAATGACCATTCGAAAATTGAAGCGTTATCGCTTGCGTTTTGACACAAAACAGGTTGATCTGGAATAACTACTTGATGCGGATTCACGGTGAAAGAGGCAACAGCGTTCGCGTGCACGATAAATAGATCCGTGAGTTCCAGCGTATCATTCGTTCCATCGAAACCGTGAACCACCAAGGTTGCTCCGAAAACACCAGCTTGGTAAAACGTATAAACAGGATTGTCAGAAGTGGTGTATCCGCCATCGCTAAAGAACCACTCGTAGCTATCTGCGTATTGCGAAAGATTGCTCAACGTAACAGTCAGAGGAACGCAGCCTTCGCCATTTCCTTCATACAAAGCAACAGGAGCCGGAGGAATAATGGTAATGCTTTGGGCGGTGGTATCGGTGCACAATCCTTCATTCACAATCAATTCAATGTTGTATATCCCCCATGATGGAAACGCATGATCACCTGGATTCGAAACGTAATACTCACTTCCGTCCTCCAATGTCCAATGGTAACCAAGATTCGTCCCCGTGGAATTTTCCTGAAGGGTTACACTGTTGCTCGGCCAAGTCTGAACCAAAGGCGTTACTGTGAAAGCAGCGGTTGGAAAGGGTTGAACAATTACCCACAAATCAGTTGTTACCTCACATCCGTAAATGTTTGTCGCAGTTAAGCTCACGACAAAAGTGGTGTCAACTGGATACGGATTATAAAACGTTCCTTGCTCATTAAAGCTAGTGCTCGTGTCTCCGTTTCCTAAATTCCAGAAGTAAGATGTTGCACCTGTGCTTTGGTTATCGAAGACAACCTCAACAGGATTACATCCGGAAACAATCACATCGGCATCAGCAACCACTTGTGGAAGAACAGTAACTTGATCTGTCCAAACATCGGTGCAGCCATTCGGAGCTTCAACCGTTAACGTAATTTGATACGTCTGAGACTGATCAGATAAATTGAAATACGTGTAGGTGTGTTGAGCTGCAGAAGTGGTTGAATTCAACGCGTCGCCATATTCCCATGAATATGCATTTGCTCCTTGTGATGCGTTCGTTAAATCCACATTCAACGGGTAGCAACCATAAACAGTATCAATGGATGCAATCGCATTCGGAGAATACAAGACAGTCAGCGGATGAGTAATCGTGTCCGAGCAACCGAACAAACTCGTTGAAACCAACGACACCGTATAATTTAAATCTTGAAGTCCATTGTTGGAATACAGGTGATACGGGTTGAACGCATTCGAATAAAATCCGTCACCGAACGTCCATTCGGCCGAAGTACCAATCGTAGAAGTATTGTTGAATTGCGCCTGAACACTAGCACAAGCAGCGCCTGTCCATGAGAAGCTCGCTGTAACAGAAGGATAAACTGTAATTTGAACGGTATCTATGCTTGAACAAGTGCTTACTTGATTCGCTTGCAAAACCGTTGTGTAAGTCACAGGTTGCGCGGTGTTGTTTACATACAAGAAATCATGCGACGCCGCAGTTGTTGTGCTCGTTTGACCATTGCCGTAATTCCAATTGTAACTCAAGGCTTGCAGCGAATTGTTTTCGAACGTCACATTCAAAGGTGAACAACCAGAATACTGCTGCGTGGAAATATTCGCAATCGCCTGCGGATTCACAGTTACTTGGAATGAAATACTATCGGCACATCCAAAGGCATTTTCAGAATAACACGTCACCGTGAATTGCAGAGGTGCAAGCGTGTTGTTTACATAGGTATGAGCCGGTGAAGTATTGGTTGAAG